>JAGPAO010000035.1 GCA_018063805.1 Synergistaceae bacterium
TCGCCTTTTTCAATTTTATTTCTAAGGATACCAAGCTTCCGGCGAATGCGCATCACGTCCACCTGTACCTGTAAGAGTTCCACTTGAAGGGCTCCCACTTTGATAACAAAGTTCGTCTGCGTGTTTGGAATGACAATGCGATTAAGGTATTCCTGCTCCTCCCAAAGAGCCGCCAGCTCCGAACGCAATAGCGCCGAGCTCTCTCTTAACTCCAAAAACTCCGCCAGCCTGCCGGGCAGGTCATTACCTTGATCTTGTCGCAAACACACATCACCCTCTTATAAAAAAACAAGATTCATTCGCATTCATGTTACATTCGTAAAGTTAAAATACTCCGTAAAAGTAATTCTATAGTAAAATAGAATCCACGCAAGCATACCACGCATTAATGGATAATGCCCGTAGAATACACCGACCGTGTATTTTAGTGTCGGCAGGGAAAAGAAATACCTAAAATAGGGGAGGTTTTTAATGGTGCTTACGCTACAACTCCAAATTGTATTGGAACTCCTCTCTTGGATGAACTCTCTTCCCGGAGAGATCGCGCGCCACGAAATCCTGCAGGCAAGACCTGCTGTTACTGGCGAGTGGCCCGATTTACACCCAAACCTCATCAAGGCAATGAAAACGCTTGGAGTCGAGTCCCTCTATGCCGACCAAGGCAGAGCAATCGAATTAGCGCAATCACTTCGCCATGTCGTGTACGTGAGCTCTTCCCCTTTAAACAAAAGTGCTTGTTACAACCTATCAATCCTTGACGCCATCTTAAAGGACAACTCGGCTCGGGCGCTTTATCTTTTTCCAACGCCCGCTCTTGCAGAGAACCGTCTCTCTGAATTAGTGCAGCTGGTAGAAGCTGCCGAAGAGACGATAGGCACGTTTGCCTACGACCTGACGACGAACTCCGCAGACTGGGCAAAAATCCGACAGGATGGGCGCATCATCATCAGCAACATGGAAACACTGCACTCATCAATCCTTCTGGGCCATTCCCGATGGGAGGATTTTTTCAAAGGTCTTCGTTATATCGTCATTGATGAAATACACCACTACCACGGAATCACCGGGGCGCATCTTTCCAATATCTTGCGCCGGCTTATGCGTATTTGCCGATTCTATGGATCAGATCCCGTTTTTTTCTGCTGCTCTCCCTATTTGGAAAACTCTCTTGAACTGGCAGAAAAACTAACGGGGAGTAGCGTAGAGCTGGTTGTTGACGAAAGCTCCCCTGCAGGGGAAGCGCATATTGTCGTATACAATGCCCCGATGCTTAACCCGCGAAATAACGTACGCCGGCCACCCATTTTAGAAACAGGGCGCATCGCCGCAGAGGCCCTCGCCAACGATATCGGCACCGTCATCTTTGCCCAATCACAAAGCAATGTAGAGACGCTGTTCGCGTATCTGGCAGGGGATCTTGAACGACGCGGCCATAAAACAGATTTCATCACAAGCTATTCCGGTGAGTTCAATCCGGGGACGCTCTCCTGCATAAAAAATGGCCTTGAAAGCGAGGAAATTCGCGGTCTTGTCACAACCAATGCGCTCGATTTGGGTTTCAGTTTAGCCCCACTAACACTCACGATTCTCCACGGACTACCGGGTAATACCGCGATGGCTCACGAGCAAATAGCCTTTGCAAGGCAACAATCCGGAGTATCCATGGGTGTTTTGGTCGCATCCAGCTCTCCCACCGATCAATTCCTAGCCAGCTGTCCCTCATTTTTTTTCAATGAAACGTATCAAAAAACGATTGTAGATCCGGATAACCCCTATATTTTACTGAGACATCTTCGTTGTTCCTCTTTTGAATTACCCTTTAAAGAAAATGAACTCTTTGGGCATCGCTCCATAAGCGAGATTCAGGAATATTTAGCTTCAACAGGAATGTGTGATAATGATGGGCAATGTCTCCGCTGGAATTTAGAGGCTGCCCCATCGACAGGCCTTACTCTGGAGAGTGCCAGCGCAGACTATTACGTCATTCTGGATGTGACGGAAAATACGCACCCCCGCGTGGTAGGACATATTGACTGCACCGCAGCGCCATCGCTCTTATACCCGCAAGCTATTTTTTCGCAAAACGGACAGAGCTTTGAGGTGCTTGAGCTAGACCGTGTGGAAATGCGGGCGCTTGTCAGACGAGTCACGGCCGAATACCACACTCAGGCATACCCTATCGTGAGCGTGGAACTTGAAAACACACTGAACAGCGGGGATACGTCCTCATGGGGCAATGGAAAGATATCCATTCGCCTTCGCTCGTTTAAAAAAATCCAGATTGCCACACATGAAAATGCCGGTTATGGGTATATTGATTTACCGGAAGAACAGCTCTGCACCACCCTCTGCCACATGACGCTTCCCGACGATTCGGCATGGTACAGCTGGGAGGAGAATCAACAAAATGTCTCCCTTACCGCCTTAGCGTATCTCATGGGAGTGGTCGCCCCGCTGTTCTTGATGTGCGATCGCAATGATTTATTATTACTCGGACGCATTCGGAACCAGAATAAACCGGGGATTTTTATCGCCGACAATGTCCCCGGCGGCATCGGATTGGCTAAGGCCGTGTGGGAAATGGATAGAAAGTTGCTTGAGGTGGCTTTAGAAATGCTGCTTTTATGCCCCTGCCAACAAGGATGCACCTCTTGCATCGGCAGT
The DNA here is from genome assembly GCA_018063805.1 of Synergistaceae bacterium. GTDB lineage: Bacteria > Synergistota > Synergistia > Synergistales > Synergistaceae > JAGPAO01. The sequence goes on from JAGPAO010000035.1 coordinate 2,665, forward strand.
GATCGGCCGCTCATTGACACAAAAGATTTTGTTGAACAGCTGTTAAAGGAACTACTCGGGAAAAATACGGAGGGAAAAAAAGAGGATTAGTGGTACAACATCCAATGTGCCGTTAAAATTGCGCAGCACAATACAGACTCAGAGGGGATTGGTATTATGAAATTGGCAATAGCAGTGCTAGTTATGTGCATGGTGTGGAATTTTTTCAATGTAAGCCCGGTTTATGCGGCGGAGAAAAAGGCAAAGCGGCCCATCGCAACCTTTGAAACGTCTATGGGTAACTTTCAGGTTGAAGTCTTAACCGATCTGGCACCAAAAACAGCTAAAAACTTTATCGATCTGATAAAAAAAGGGTATTACGACGGAGTGGTCTTTCATCGGGTCATCGATAACTTTATGATCCAGGGCGGAGACCCCACAGGAACGGGACGAGGCGGTCCCGGCTACACCATCCCCGACGAGTTCGGAGCAGGGCTCAAGCACGATAAACCGGGAATGCTCTCCATGGCAAATGCGGGACCCAATACCGGGGGATCCCAGTTTTTCATCACACTTGCCCCCACTCCCTGGTTGGACGGCAAGCACGCTATTTTCGGCAAAGTGGTTAAGGGAATGGACGTCGTCACTGCAATCGGGAAAACCCCCGTTGACGGAGCGGATCGCCCTATAAAAACCGTAACCATTAAAAAACTGACCGTCAAGTAAAACACGAACACGAGCGACCATAATAAAGAGAGGGGGGCAAATGCCCCCCTCTCTTTATTATGGTCGCTATACCCCTGCCCCTACATGCCGGGGTAATCAAAATCAGAGACTTGCAGCGTGCTATATAATGTATCGATTTCATCTATGAGTGCCAGCAATCGAACGCTTTCCGAATCCGCTACGGCGGCACTTTTAAGGCTTTTTTTATTAAAAAAGGTATTAATGGGACGCACCCCATCCACTCCAAATACCTCCCGATACATCAAGAGATCCACAGGCATATCAAAACTCTTCTCAACGTCTTCATAATCGAACAAAGTCCAAACCTCGCGAAAACCGGCCCAAGCTATGGATGCGGCGCACATAGGGCAAGGATCATGCGTAGCAATAAAGAGCAGTTCCGATGATGCGGGACGAGACGGAAGTTTGAAAAAGCGATTCAGCGTGTCCACTTCCCCATGGAAAAGAGGGCTCTCTATCCTGTTATTGGAACCCACAACCACGGTCTCCAGTGTATCCGCGCGAAGAATCGCGCCGCCAAACACATGGTTTCCCCTCGCCACTTCTTTCCGAGTGAAGGGAAATACTTCATCACGAATAACCAACAGCATTTTCTCAGTGCGATTCATTCAAATCCTCCCTATCTTTAATAAAGCTCTAATCGGACGCCCAAAGATCCTCATTTTTGCCCTCTCCGCCTTCTTGCCCATCCGCTCCCAGACTATATAAATCATATTCAGCCCGTTCTCCCGGGTTGCGGTAAATATATGCATTGCCCCAGGGGTCTTTCGGAACTTTCTTCATATACCCCCCTTTGGGGTAATTCTTTGGCTCTGGAGATCCGGACGGCTTAGATACCAAGGCCTCCAAACCTTGATCCGTTGTCGGATAAAACCCGTTGTTGAGGTGGTAAAGATCCAGGGTATTGCCAAACTGTGCCATTTGCGTCCTCGTTGTCTTAACCTTGGCTTCGTCCGATTGCCCAATTAACCTCGGCCCCACCGTCGCCGCAAGCAAGCCGATGATAACCACAACCACCATGATTTCGACCAGAGTAAAACCTCTTTGCCTTTTTTTCCGTTTCACGTGTAACATCCGTCTATCCCTCCATACACAGTTTTACGACATCAAGTCCAGTATACACAGGCTTCACAGCTACGCCCCGTTATTTATGCTGATTGCTCTTACGGAGTCGCTCCGGAATCGCCAAGGCGAATCTTTACATCATATTTTTTAATGAAGTCACAGGGATGATAGGACATTTTAGCATCCCTAAGTCCGGGATCATCCATGTCTTCCTCTCGGTTCACAATCTTATACTCCTGCGCTGAATGAAATAGAAAGTCCCGATTGATGACTTGATAAGCCGCATTGTACTCCAAACAAGCTTTTTCAAAGTGAATCATAAGCGTTCCCTTCCCCACATCCTCGGCAATCGTATAGGCAATAATCTTACCGCGGCTTTCCAACACACCCCCGAATAAAGAGGGAAGCCGATTCCAATCCTGCAAGATGCGTTGGATACCGTTGTTCTCCGCATCCAAACCGGCTATAGAGAAACAGTGATGGTCACTGCACCACTTCTTTTGAAACTCGCCAATAAGAGGCAACATCTCTTCATCCACAACACGATAGGTATAAGGTACTTGCTTGCTGAACTGATTCACTCTGTTGCGTTTGCGCATGTACTTATTGCCCTTAAGGTTCGCAAGATCCGAAACTTTATACAAGTATTCCCATGAGGCTCGATTTTCAAATACTTCAATATGATCGCCGAATTGCTCTTTCCACACCTCTACCAGTTTTTCCGGCACAAGTTCAAATGAAACATCCCCTTTAAAACGAGCTCGCAAAATATCCGGCCAATCCGGATAATTCCATTTCCCAATCGGCGCGAGATAGTGGGGAACCGTATTGTTTTCTCGAATCCAACAGAGATCATCCCCCTCATCAAAGGCAAGTTCATAGCGCCGATCCCTTTCCCAGCACCAAAGGACACAAAAGCTGTAATCCGATGATTTCTGCCTTGTTTTATCCCAAAGAGCAAGATATGGATCCTTCATATCCAAAGTCATTGGTTGAAAATTTAGATTCAAGTCCGTTGCCCCCAAGCAATGATCAATTATAGATATAGCAGAATATCTCCGCCAAAATACTATCAAGTTTACATATTATAATGGCTTATGAGTGAATATAGACAACCTATTGAATATCCGTCAAAAAATTTTGGAATTACAACGAATCCTGCTAGAATATCAGCGACACAGAACAGCTGGGAGGAATTTAGTTGGACACCAAGCGCAAAGCAGAACCAACTTTTATTGATAAAAAATCTCTTTCCGGGGTTGAAGTTCCTGCAGATTGCACAGGACCAACACCGGAAGAAGTGGCCTATAAACCGCAAATAGAAGCTCGGTATCTCCCGCGCTATACCTTTCCGGTCATTGTTCTTGTTTTGTTAACGGCCTTTATTGTCGGCGGCGCCTGGTACTATCATTCAACTGTTTTGCCGGAAAAAAATTACCAGACAGCGACAAACCTCTTCCAACGCGGAGAGTATGAAAAGGCATTGCTCCTGTACAAAAAGGTGCTGAAAACTCGCCCGGAGCGCAAGGACACTCTCTTTCAAATTGGTTTTATCTTGGAGAAACTAAACGACATTCCGGGAGCACAAACCGCCTATATCGCCCATTTAAAAAATCAGCCAAACGATAGCGCGGCGCTGATACGCTTGGGGACCCTTTATAAAAAACTTGGCTTTTTTGAAAAAGCCATTGTTCCATTACGACAAGCGGCAAAGAAACAATCTAAAAACGCCGAACTTTTTTTTGATATCGCGTCCATCTACCAAAAGCTAGATCAAAAGGAGCAGGCAGCTGAGTACTTCCAAAAGGCCGTTGCCCTTGAGACAAAAAATACGGATCGCCTTATCCTTGCTTCTAAATCGCTTATGACTTTGGGGCATTACGAAGAAGCCCTGACGGGTTACGATAAAGTGACGTTCATTTCATCCGCAGATAAACGCGGTGCCCATGGAGCTTATGCTGCCAAAAGGATGCTGGGGCTACCCGTAAATGAAAAAGAATTGATCATACCGGAAATCTCAGCGGGGATAATCCACTTGGGTGCCTCTTCTCAAGACCGACAAGCGCTTCTCGGTTCCCCCTTATCCGCCACGGAATTGAATATTGGAGGAGAAAAATACAAAGTACAAACCTATGCGATGCCGGCATCTTCCGATATAACCGCTCTTTATATCGACGCAGAGGATAAGACAAACCAAATCAGCAGCACCGCACTCTCCTTGCGCACTAAGGAGGGATTGGGTGTTTCAAATTTTGACCAGCCCAAGTACTCCCGTTACTTTGAACGGTGGAAAGAAACGTCAGAGCCGTCCTCCACCGTTATCATCTACAAACTCAAAACAGGGAGACTCTCCTTTCTGCTTGATACGGCAGAAAAAAAACCGCGCACTTTATTCTTGCACACAAGTGCCTTTCCTTTAGGCATAGACGCTGATCATTGGTCTTTATTGAAGGAATAATCCGCAGAATCCCGCACTTGTTTTTTTCCGTAAATATCCAATATCAAGAGGAAAAGGGCAACAACCAGAGGCCCCAAAAAGACCCCTAACAAACCCGCCATAAGCAACCCGCCTATCAACCCGACCAAGATGGCCAAAGTGGGGACAGACCCGTCTTGAGCCATCAAAAACGGGCGCAGTAAATTATCAACAGCGCTGACGACCACAACTCCCCATATCAACAGCAATATCCCTCCCATTGTCTTACCGCTGGCCAGCAGATAAAGAGCACCGGGAAGCCAGATGACCGCCGTCCCCGCAGGGAACAATCCCACGATGAACATGGCGGAGCCGGCAAGAAAAGCTTTGGGCAAACCCACATACCACCATCCCAGCCCTCCTAAGAGTGCCTGAATGGCTACTGTCAAAAGGACACCGCAAAAAATCGATCGGAGCAGCATTTTGCCTTTTTCAAAAAAAAGAACACTCTCATCGGCGGACAGGGGCATTAGAGTTTGAAGAGAAGCCACAATTCGATGTCCATCTCGGATCAAAAAAAAGGAAAACAGAGCGGTCATCATGATCTCAAAAGCGATATTACCGGTCCACTGCAAGGCACCGCTTGAGATTTTTCCAAAAATAGAAGCACTCCATCCGACTATTTTAGCCACCGCATCATTGACCTTCTGTTTGTCCTGAAAAAACGGCGTCAGGTATTCCATTAAGCTCTGCGGGATATACTCGGTGACATTGGGAACCCTCCCCATCTTGATATCCACAAGCAAAGAGGAGGCATTTTTATATACTCCGTATATCTCCTGTCCCACCATGTTCCCAAGCAACAATAACGGAATCAGAAAAAGCATCAACAATAAAATCAGTGTTAAGGCCGCAACCAGATTGGGAAAACGCTGCATTTTCCCTCTCCGAGAAATCCAACCGCGAATGGGGTCGGCAATAAAAGCCAAAATCGAAGCCCACGCTAAAGAATTTAACAACGGAAAAGAAATCCAAAGCGTTAAGAATAGAAAAAAGAAAAAAAGTAAGAAAAACCCATTGCTATGTTTTTTCCCTGTCTCTAATGTTATCTGTTTTTTAATATCGTTTGCATTTGCCATAAATAAACCTCCTATTTTTGAGCAATAAAAATAGACCGCTTGACAGTCTCTCCGACTATTTCTATTATGATGGGATAGCGGAAGTAGCCTTGGGTACGATTGTACATCATAGATGGCTCCCGTTCTGTAAGGAGGAATTTTATTGTCAGCTGACCCCATTTTTCTCACATCCTACGATGATACCCCGGAGCGTCCTGATGTCTCAGATAAGAAGGACGCAAAGAGGGGAATAACCCCAAACCTACGCGAACACATAAAAGTTATCGGCATTGGCGGAGGGGGAATCAACGCAGTGGATTCCATTATCCGCTCAGGAATTGTGGGCGTTGAATTCGTTGCGATGAACACCGACGTCAGAAGCCTGGAAAAATCCCTTGCAACCGATAAGTTAATCCTTGGAGAAAAACTGACGAGAGGCCTGGGAGCCGGAGCCAAACCGGAGATCGGAGCCGCCGCCGCACTTGAATCACGAGAGGAAATACGCAAACACCTCAAGGGATGCGATATGGTCTACATCACAGCGGGAATGGGGGGCGGAACCGGTACGGGAGCCCTTCCTTTTGTAGCTGAAATGGCCAAGCAGATGGGCATCCTCACTGTTGCCGTAATAACAAAACCCTTTACCTTTGAAGGTAAGAAGAAGATGACCCTTGCCATGGAGGGTATTCGAAAAGTTGAAAATGTTGTAGATGCCCTCATTGTCATACCAAACGATAAATTACTTGCCATGACGGAGAGAAACACATCTCTAACGGATGCCTTTGCGGCCGTGAACAATGTTCTGCGGCAAGCGGTACAGGGTGTAACCGACTTAGTCACGTGTCCGGGGTGTATCAATGTGGACTTTGCAGACCTCCGCAACGTCATGACAGATGCAGGATCGGCAGTGATGGGAGTTGGCGTAGCTAAGGGAGAAAATCGCGCAAAATCAGCCTTAAAACAAGCTCTCGAAAGCCCTCTGATGGAAAGTTCCATTATCGGTGCCAAAGGAGTCCTCTTCAATGTTAGCGGAGGAGAGGATGTCGGGCTCCTCGAGGTCAGTGAGGCTGCGGATATGCTTCAAGGGTATATCGACATGGATGCCAAGTTTATTTGGGGATGGGTTCCTGATGACCGAACCGACGGAAGCTTGGAGATGGTTATTGTCGCAACCGGATTCAACAAAGAAGATTGCATTAGCGAAATCCCCAAAACCCACAAACACAACAGCACGCCGCAGCAGTCTCTAAAAACAGAAACGATCCAAGAAGACCTCGCCGACGAAACAATCACCGAGGAAACGATTCTCTTTGATACGACCTACGATATATGGGATCGACCGGCAATCCTCAGACGGCCTAAAAAATAAAACCGGATCCAAAATGAAGCCATGAAGACTAAAAAAACGCCCGAAAGGGCGTTTTTTTAGTCTTCATGGCTTTTATTCTTTTCTCAAACTCGGCAGACAAAAATGCATGCCGCCGAAAGAACGATCGCGGCGCAGCGATAGATCAGTATTGATCAACAACTCTATTCTCTTTTTCATATAAATATTCAACAAATCCGCCTTGCTGTCGGAAGGATAACGACGAACAAGGCAAGGACGCCGCATGTCAACGATAAATAAATAACGATTGACACTTGGGATTCCTTGCCTTAAGCTCCTATTACAGTTTTTCGTTCTAAACGGAGGAATAAAAATGATCAGAAGAATGGGCATAAAAAAAATGACCCTCGCAGCCTTTTTCGCAATCCTGACGGGAATTGGGGCACAAATACATATCCCCATATCGGTACTGCCCATAACGCTTCAAACCTCGCTGGTCTTAATCACAGGGATACTTCTCGGAGCAAAAACAGGCGCGGTCAGCATGGCGCTATACCTGTTCCTCGGCCTTCTCGGGTTACCTCTTTTTGTGGGGGGCGGGGGCCTTCATAGTATTTTTGCCCCCTCTTTTGGCTTTATTATTGGATTTATTCCTGCAGCATGGGTAAGTGGATATATCTCCCGAAACACCCCCTACCCTACCCCGCTTCGGATGATCAGCGCTTGCATGGCGGGAATGCTCTTTATTTACATTTTCGGGTTGACGGGACTCTACCTCAACCTAAATTATTTGGCGGGCAAACCCTTTACCGTTTATCAAACGCTCGCGTTGGGGTTCTTCCCTTTCATCATACCGGAGCTGTTTAAAATAGCGGCAACAACTGCCTTGTGCACAGCAGTAGGAAAGCGTTTAAATTTTCTCAATCATTCTGAGGAGAAATGGTTATAAATCGATACGCCCGCGTGGGCCGCCCCGGTTTGCCGTTTTGTAAAATTTCAGAGCAACTCACCAGCCCACGTTTTGCAAGATAATCAAGATATCGATGTGCTGTCGTGTAGGAGACCCCGCATTGACGCACAACATCATCAATTTCCACGGAAGAGTTCTTCTTCCTAAGATACTCCACTACTTTTTGAAGGGTTTCCTGCCCGATCCCCTTTCTGTCTCCCGGTTGATCCCGCAAACGATGATCCACCAATCTGCGATGTAATCGAATACGCGAGAGAAAATCAGCAAGCCGAATGGGTTTATTAATAAAATCCTCCGCCCCGGCCAGCAAAAGTTCCTCCGCAACCTGAGGGCTTAATTCCACCGTTAACATTAAAACCGGTAATGATGGGGAAATCAATTGCACTTTGCGAAGCACGTCCAGCCCGTTTTGAAGCGGCATATGGTAATCCAGCAATAACAATTCAACAACTCCATCGCGAATCCAATCCAGACACTGCTCTACCTGAGTTGTTCCTCGAAAAGTCCAATTCTGGGTGATCGCCATTGCTTCCAGCGTGTATAAAATAGATTCATCGTCATCCAGCGCGCAGATACAGAGAGACATCGCCTAACTCCTTTCTTCAGTGGGGAGATTCAAGGTGACACAAGCTCCGCCCTGCTGCAGATTCGTCACCACCATCTGTCCATTATGCTTCCTTATGACCTCTTCCACAAAAACAAGCCCTATCCCCGTAGACCCCCAAAGGGAGTGGCTGGGAAGAACTCCGTCCGGAAAACCGTGCCCGTTATCTTTTACATTGAAGAAGATGCTCTTTCCTAAAACCACTGTTTCCAACTGTATTTTAGGAGAGGGATGCCCTCTTACCGCAAAATGAGCATTATCCAGTAAATTAACGAGCGCTCTGGAAAAACGAATGCGATTGATGCAGATCAAAACATCTCCATCTTTGAAATCTCGAATTAATTCTACCTCATGCCGCCACGGAAAAGCGCTCACTTGGCTCAGAACGAACTCTAATAGATCGCTCACAGGAAGAATCTGCCGCGAATCTTCGGTGAGAAGCTCCCCCACCATCTGATTCATATCCACGCCTGTCTGTATCAGTCGGTTGGCGTATTCCCGCTCAGCCCCGGGAGGAAGAATTTCCGCCAAAACATCCGCCAATCCAAGCATCGTGGTCAACGGCCGCCGCAGATCATGCACCAACTGCTGGATTTCTTTATAGCCACGCACCTGTATCGTCTCTTCCCTTAATGCGGATAACACTCGATCCTGCTCCCTAATCTTGAGAAATTGCCGATTGTGCCTGTTGGACGCGATCAAAAGAGCAGCCGCACCAATCCCCCCCGCAAACGCCGTACCAAAAAGACCAAATGCAAGGGCATCCAACACCCAACCCCAGTCCTGTAATAGGGCAAACTCTTTTATGGTCATGGAAAGTTCCCCATGACCAAATCCCCACCGCGTCAGCACCGGAGCAAGATCCAAACACTGGAAAGAAAAAACAAGGAGGGAGAGCACCATGGAACGCGCACTCCAACCGCGAATGTCCCGAGTGGAAACATGCAGGATAAAGACGGTGATCATGCTGAAAAGGGCGGGAATTCCAAAGTGAAGAGAGACAAACTCCGGAAAGTAGGAGACCGCGACATAACTGGCCGGGATCGCAATCAGTGGTAAAAGCCAGGCCTTCGCCTTTCCACGCACAGAAAAAGCAAGGCTTTCTCCCAGATAAAACCAGCCTAAATAGAGCAAAATAGCTCGGAAGGTGTTGATCGCCACCAAAACAGCCGCAGCCGTCAATAGATATCTCCCGTCGTCGTGCATGACAAAGCGTTCCATATACTGCAGCACGCGGTTTCCCGGTATGCGCAAAGAAAACAACCAAAAAGATAAGCACAGCAGGCCTGCAATCAACAATCTTTCTACTTTGCCGAAGATCATTCGCCGCCTAGCCATGATCTCGCCACTCCCAGCGCTTGTACCGGATTAAGACAACGAAAAAGATCAATAAACCTAAGAAACTCGGCCATAGACGAGATCCGGCGCGTATTTTTGAAAACTGATCGGCATCCCACGGAATGCCGGCTTCCAGAGCGAGCGCTTTTATATTTAAAAGGTGCAAAACAGGTGTGCCGCTTTGAAGCGTTTTTCCAATGACGCCGTCTCCCCCGTTCTGGATATTTTGCGGAGTGGGAAGCAGTAACCCCTGAGAAAGCTGCAAAATATGGGGATCATCCCCCATATTCGCGTGCGATCCGCCGATATTGACCACTAAAAGAGGTTTAAAGCCATTAACCTTTACTGACTTTTCATGAATGGCTTTTTTTATATCCGTCGGCTCCAGTAGAGGTGCGCCCTCCTTTTTTACTAAGTCTCGAAGCGCATCGATAAGTTCCGGGGTAAAATCCCCACCTCGCTCACCACTGCCGCCCAGAGTATAAAAAGCCGTCTTCGTCTTTATAAAACCGGAGGAGCGGAGATGTTCCGCCATTAGAGGCCATGAAAAATCGGCGCGATTGCCCCCCCATGTAGAGGAACCAAGAGAAACGGATAAAAGAACATCCAACCCTCTTGCCTCTGCAGCAACCAGCGCGGAAAAAAGGAGGGCAGGAAAGGAGGAAGAGGAAGTGATGGCAATTCGATCGCCCGCCTTGAGATGCAGCGCATCAAACCAACGCAGACATTGAATCCCCCACATGGGGTTAGCGGCAGTTTTCTTTGCTTCAAGATCGCCCAAAGTCGTGGTCAGAGGGCTCCACTCCACCCCGATAAACCCCGTCTTCATTTTGTCCTCTTCCGCAGAGAGCTCAATACCTCGCCGTAACTGCTCGTTCCATAAAGAGTGTTGTCCTGTTCTGATCGTATCCCACACGCGCTCTTCTTCCTCAGAAAGCATGGTGATTCCTCCCACGCCAAACCATAGAAGAGAGAGCACAAGAGCCAAAAGAGCCAGTCGCATCCGTGGAGTATTCATGCAAAAACACCGTACAGGGACACCAAGACACCCATGACCATGGCGGTTCCGATGCCGCAGGAAACGGCACCGGAAAGAGTGGGCAACACGCCCTGTCTCTGCACATCTGCAGCGATCAAGCCGGGGGCAACCCATCCAATCCAGAGCGAATCAATTGGGAAAAAATCATTCCTCCATAATAAACGCAGGGCAAGGGCGCATAACAAAAGAACTCCAACTCGTTCCCTGCCGTACAAAGTGAGTCGTTCACTGATCGGCCTCATCAAAAGCCCCAGCGCAGACCCCAGAAACAGCACGCCGATCAACGGAAGGGGATCCGTCGCCTTAAGAGCCAAAAGCCCCGGAGTCACCAAGCCGCCGCACCCCCACCCCGTGCGCCGTGAGTAAAAAAGGCCCAGCAATATCCCCACACCCAGAGCAAGGCTTACATATTCGGTAGCACCCAAGGAACACCACTCCTTAATAGCATTTCCAATAGTTCAAGCGGAGCACCCGCCACATTGCCGCACCCAAAAATTCTTTTGTCCTCTCCAATCCACGCCAAAAGAACATCCGCGCGCTCTTTCTGCGAAGCAAAACGCACACGCTTCCACGGAAGGGCTAAAAAGGGGGCAAAGCTGCGTTTGCGGGCACCGCGATCGGCTCGATCCGCATATAGCAACGATGTTTCCTCTACCCTCCAACCCAACAGCGAAAAAAGTTGCTCCGTACTCTGCAAATCATTCGCAGAAAAAGCGGCCGCTAAAAACGAATCCTCCACATTAAAGACTCTAAAATCAGCAACATCCGGAGAAAGGGACAATAGAGCGGAAAGAGCGCCCTCCCCCCCAAAATCCAGAGATTCCAAAACCCGCAGCGCAAGAGCCGCATTTTCCTCTCTGTAATCGCCGCCCTGCAACGGTGTTTTCACAATAGCTCCGCGGCGTTTTTTTAACAACTCTGGCAGATGTTGACTATCACTCAATTCAGCCCCCAAAACGAGCACTCCGTCATTGGGGATACCCTCAAGAAGAGCGCGCGTTGCGGCCTCTTTGCCCTCTCCCCAAACTTCTTGATGATCCTCGCGCGCATTGCACCAGACAGTACACGTGGGCTGCAGCCATTTACCCGCCAATGGCTGTAGCTGAGGATCCACCGCGCTGTTTTCCATCACAATAGCCTCTGTTTCCCGTGAAACATTTGACAGCCACCATCGCATTTCCTCGACGTGCCCCGGCGCATTCCGGACAATCACGCGCTCTCCGGCGGAGGATAGCTCCCTTGGCAACACTCCGGTTATACGCCCGCGAGCGTGGATCCCGTTGGCCAACAATCCCGCAAGGATCAAGCGCACCAAGCTGCTCTTCCCACGGCTTCCCGTAACCAATATTCTTATTTTCGCAAAAGGGACCAGTGATCGATTCATGCATTAAGTATAGCGTTTTGGAGTTAAAACGGGAAATACAGTATAGATAATACGCATTGTTGAGCCCTCAAACAGTTCCCTATGGTGGTTGCCACGATGATAGCGTATCATAAAGTCATCGTGATCCAAGAATAATGGAGGAGATAACAGTGATCATCATCAGCGCCTGTCTTGTGGGCATCAATTGCAGTTACTGCTCTCAAAATGCAGAACATCCCGACGCCGTAAAGTTAGTTATGGAGGGAAAAGCCATACCCATCTGCCCGGAGCAACTGGGAGGACTGAACACACCACGGGAACCTGCGGAGATAAATAACGGGAGAATCCTCACTGTAAGCGGTGTCGATATAACCGAGGCATTTTTACGGGGAGCGGATGAAACCCTGAAAGTTTGCCGTAAATTTTCCTGCAAGAAGGCCATACTGAAATCAAGAAGCCCATCCTGTGGCGTTGGAATGATTTATGACGGTAATTTCAATGGTACTTTAGTTAAAGGTAACGGAGTGACAGCTGATTTATTGATAAAAAACGGAATTAATGTAACTTCATCGGATGCGTTACAAAAAATGACGGATCCATTCACAACAGATTAAAGCGGTGCGCCGTCATTCTCATAGCTAAGATGCGGATGGGGCGATATCGCCCCATCCGCATCTAGTAACTACTGGTTCTTTAATACCCTACGGGAACTCCAAGACGGCGGAAGTCTGCTCCACCGTTGATCATGCCCTTGGTATGATCAAACAAAATACCCTGAGCTGTTCCAATATGGATATTGCGATCGACGACAAAACCGCGCATTTCCATCAACGCGATCAACTTGGGATCCATGTGTTTTTCCGTCTGGAATTTACCCGCGTTTTTACCGACCAGTTGATTATGAACGCGGGGTACCTGGATGGCCTCGCTCATCGTCATGCCGTAGTCAACTGTGTTCATGATAATCTGGGCAATGCTGGTAAAGATCTTCGTTGCTCCGGCAGCCCCAATGCTCATGTAGGGACGCCCCTTGGGGTCAAGAACGATAGTCGGAGACATGGAGGAAAGAGGGCGTTTGCCCGGCTCCGGCGCGTTGACGCTCTGAGGGTTCTGGGAAAAGTCATCCATTTCATTGTTGAGCAGGAAACCAAACTCCGGCACCATGACGCCGCTGCCACAGAAATAGTTAACGGTATTGGTGGATGCCACGATATTGCCGGCCGCATCCACGGTGCTGAAGCTGGAGGTCGACATCTGCTCGGAGCCCATGCCGCCCACTCTTGCCCGTTTCTGTTCCTTCTGGAATTTCCAGGGATCTCCCGGCAGCACTTCCTGCATAATTTTATCCGGGTTAATTTTAGCAGCCAAAGTCTTTGCATACGCCTTGGAGA
>JAGPAO010000142.1 GCA_018063805.1 Synergistaceae bacterium
AAGGACACCGAGTTGGCAAAAGGAAAATCGGATGGTTGGATGCACGGTTTTCCGCAGGCAATAAAAGACTTGGAGGAAACAAAGGGAATCCCTTCGACCTTTGCTTCGCCGATCCTCAAGGATTATGTCCCCACCACTGACAGCATTCTAGTCCAGCGCATGAAGGATGCCGGGGCGATCATAATCGGCAAGACGAACACACCCGAATTCGGCCTTGGCTCACATACGTACAACAACGTCTACGGCACGACCGGGAATCCTTACGATACATCTCTTTCCGCCGGCGGCAGCAGCGGCGGCACAGCTTGTTCGCTGGCGATGAGAATGCAGGCCGTCGCGGACGGCAGCGATTTCATGGGATCGTTGCGTAATCCTGCCGGCTGGTGTAACGTTTATGGATACCGCCCTTCTTGGGGCCGCGTTCCCGCTCCCGGACTGGAATTGTTCATGAACCAGTTCGCTGTGCGCGGTCCGATGGGGCGGACGGTAGCCGATATCGCCCTACTGCTCTCTACTATGTCCGGATATTCCATAACGACTCCCTCCTCGCTGGAGGATGACACCTCATTGGAAACGTTGACGCCGGATAATGTACACGAGCGTCTGAAGGCCGATCATAAAGGCAAGAAAGTGGCTTGGCTCGGCGATTGGAACGGTTATCTGCCTATGGAGCCCGGAGTTCTTCCTCTCTGCGAGGAAGCGCTCAATTCTTTTTCCGCTTTCGGCGTCGGCGTTGAAGCACTCCCCAATCCTATTGATCCTAATATGTTCTGGAACGAAATATGGCTTCCCCTTCGCCATTTCGGCTCAGTCCACCTGAAAGCTTTCTACGACAACCCGGATCAGCGAAAACTTATGAAACCCGAGGCGATTTACGAGTACGAGGGGTCTCTTAAATACAGCGCTCAGGACATCTACGCCGCGTCCTTGAAACGCAGCGACTTGTATCGAAAGCTGTTGACTGTTTTTGAAACGTACGACGCCATAGCAGTACCGACGGCACAAATTTTTGCCTTCGACAAGACGATTCATTGGCCGAAAGAAATTGAGGGGAAGAAAATGGACACCTACCATCGTTGGATGGAGGTCGTCACGCATTGGACGATGAGCGGATGCCCCGTCGTCGCCATCCCTGCGGGTTTCGATGCTGCAGGCCGCTCAATGGGGATCCAACTGATAGGTAAACCACGAGGCGATCTGGACCTTCTGCGCCTCGCCCGTGCTTACGAGCAGGAAAACGATTGGGTCAACGCACGCCGTCCCAAGCTGCTGGACGTATAAAAACAAAGGTCTTTGCCTTTGCGCCGTATACGGCGCAAAGGCAAAGACTCAAAACCTAACCCGATTTCCATCCCGCAAAACGCTCTTTGGCGGAATAGTATCTCGATAAAAAATATACTTCTCAAAAATACAGTTCAAAAAAACACACACAAGCATTCAATCGTCCAAAACTAAAAACCTATTTACACATTGACACCAAAGAAAGATAACCATTTACCCAAGATTCCATCGTTATCTTTCTTGTAAAAAAACTCAAATAAATGTACATTCAAATTGACAAAGTTTATATTTTCTGCCATCATGATATAATCAATTCAGCACCATCCAAAGACACAGTAACTGTTTTTTAAAAAAATATTTTATCACTATTTATTCTACAAAAATAAAGCTTCAAACCACGAAAGGACGTGTTTGCAGAGAAAATAAAAACCACAAACAAGCACGCGCGTCACGCATGTATCGTCTAAGTCCTTATCGAGAAAGGGTGTTTTACATGATGAAATCTTCTGCAGCTATTATCGAAAAAACATTTAAACTGGGCGCACATAATTACCATCCTAAAGAAGTTGTCATTGAACGCGGCGAGGGATGCCTCGTCTATGACCCGGAGGGAAAACGCTACTATGATATGCTCTCCGCCTATTCGGCTCTTAATTTAGGGCACAGCCATCCTGAGGTCGTGCAAGCGGCAATAGATCAGCTTGGCAAGGTGACGTTGACCTCTCGCGCATTCCACAATGCCGTTCTCGGTGATTTTTACGAAAAGCTCTCTGCCCTAACCGGAAAAGATATGATTTTGCCGATGAATACCGGCGCAGAAGCCGTTGAAACGGCGTTAAAAACCGCTCGCCGCTGGGGAAACAAGGTCAAGGGGATAGAAAACGGGAAGCAAGAAATCATCACCTGCAAAGATAATTTCCACGGACGCACGATAGCGATCATCTCCTTCTCCACAGACCCAGTGGCACGCGATGGTTACGGACCGTACTGCCCCGGATTCCGTACTATAGAATACGGCAACCCGGAAGCTCTTGAAGCGGCAATTAACGAAAACACCGTAGCCTTTTTGGTAGAGCCCATCCAAGGTGAGGCAGGAGTCATCGTCCCGCCTGAGGGATACCTCAAAAAAGTCCGCGAAATCTGCACCAAGCACAACATCCTCTTCATTGCCGACGAAGTACAAACCGGATTTGCCCGCACCGGACGCATGTTTGCGTGTGATTTCGAGGATGTAAAACCGGATATCTACATAATGGGAAAAGCATTGGGCGGGGGCATCATGCCCGTCTCTGCAATCGCCGCTAACGAAGATGTCTTGGGGGTATTCACTCCGGGCTCTCATGGCTCCACCTTCGGCGGAAACCCTCTTGCCTGTGCCGTAGCTATCAAAACAATGGAGATACTTGTAAGGGATAACTGCTCGAAAATAGCCGAGGAAAAAGGCAAGTACTTCATGGACAAACTGCGCGAAATTAAAAATGACGAGATTGTTGATATTCGCGGCAAAGGGCTTTTGATAGGCGTAGAGTTCAACCGTCCCGCAGCCGACTATGTCAAAGCGCTCATCAAAGGCGGTGTGCTTGCCAAAGAAACGCATGACAACACAATCCGCTTTGCCCCGCCGATTGTGATCACGTACGAAGAACTTGACGAGGCGTTCAAAATAATAAAATCGGCTCTGTCAAAGTAAGAATACAAACCGCAAACGCCAAGGACATTTGTCCTTGGCGTTTGCGGTACACCTTCGCAGCAACTGATTCATGAGAAACGCATTTTCACATCAAGAGTATCTTTTTAACTCAATAAAAGATATAATGAATTTGTATATTCTATTAAATACAATCGCGTCCGCCATAAAGGTGAGGTGTTGATATGAGAATTCAAAGTGTACAGGGCGTTTCAGTGCAAGATGTTGCTCATTCTTCCAATTATCTTTACGGGGTACAGCGCGATCTTTTACCCCCGCAATCTCCATATTCCCCTCAATTTGTTGAACTGGAGGGGCCGGCCCGCCAAGAAGTCATTTATCAGTTTCGTCAAATAGAGGGATGGCTGGGAGATGTCCCCGTCTCTTTTACCTATTTGACAGCGCAACGCTCTTACGAATACACGAAACAACTTTTTGTTAAAAACGACTGGCGGACGGCTTTTACGACGACGAACCGCTGGCTCGCGTAACGTTTTATATCTAACAGACGGGCTCCATGCGTGTGCGCACAGAACACCATTCTCTGTGCTATTTGTTCATGCGCGCACCGCTCAAACTGCGTAAATGATAAGAGGCAAATTTTTCTCTCTCCGTGTAAGGCACATATAAGGTAAAACCCCAGCTGTCGTTATTCCGAAGCCCCTCCGTTGTTTTCTCTTTAACAACGTGGTAAGGGCGCTCTTGATTATCGCAGAGGTCAAATTCCACCTGAACGACATCATAATCACTCCCTGATACGTTTTTAACCGTTCCGTAAATAAACAGCCCCTCTTCGTCCTCCCCCATCTCTTGTGATACCAGGATGAGGCTGGGTGGCTCTTGGGGGGTATTCTCGGCGATTTTCACGTCGTTCTCTTTCTTGATACTGCCCTTTGCGGAAAGATCCGAGGAGACGATGGACGAACGGCTGATTTCCGGCTGTATTAAGGATTTTTTCCCCACGGCAACCCCCGCCCCAAAAGATAAGGCCAGAGAGAGCAAGGAAACAAAAAAGATGAAAAGGCGTTTATGCCGCAAAGATTCCGGTGATCTTTTTTCATCACTCATTGGGTAACGATACGTCCTATTACTTTCAAATCCGTCGCTTTTCTCAGCTTTTTTAAATCGTTAAAGGGAAAAGTAACGAGGTTTTTATTGTTGATCGCCGCATATCCTTCCAGCGTAAAACCTGTGAGGAATTGGTTTTTAGCGTCAAAAAAAGCGAAGTTCGCATTAAAAAAAGTGCCTCGCCGCCCTGGGTTGATAATCATCACGCTGGCTCCCTGTTTTGTAATGGTGAGCTCACGAAACAGTAAGTCCGTTCCCCCTATCGATCCGCTTGTTCGGTAAGGCGAAGGTTGGGGGGACTCTGCTTTTTTTGCCGCACAGAAGGCCGGTGCGCTCAAAATAAAACAGAAAAAAAGGATGACGAGAAAGGATATTAAGTGTTTTTTTCGCATTGTGTACCTCCTGTGGGGAAACAATCAGCCAAGGAATTCTCTATATCTGCGGGGACATCCATCGTCAGCAGTTTTCCGCCATCAACGACACAGCGCCCCCCCACATAAACAGTTTCCGTTTTATCCCCTTTTATTATCTTAAAATCAGCCGCAAAACCGACCTTTAAGAGCCCGGCCTGTACGTTGCCAAAGGAGAATGGGGTTTGTGATACCTTTTCATATAATCCTGACGGAACACCGGGGTTGATGGCGCGCAGATACTCCCGTTCATGAACAAGGGAGAGATCGTCGTTGCTGGCTTCTCCGTCCGTCCCAAGCCATACGGTAATGCCTCGCTCCAAATAAGAATTCAAGTCCGCCCGCCCCGCTTTGACGCGATCATTCATCCGAGGATTAAGGACCACTTTCATTCCATGTTTTGCGATTAAATCTTTTTCTCCATCCGTTAACCAGATACAGTCAGAAAGCAATAAATGCTCCAAAGAGGGAACGTCTCCATCCTCCTTTAGTTTTGCAAGGACTTCCACCGGGCGAAGACCATAATCGTGAAGGCACAAATCAACGTCCCCCATGTCCTCAGAGAGGTGGAATTGGAGCATGCGCCCCGTTTCGTGTGATAACCGTATGCCGTGTTTGATGGCCTCCAGCGTGTTCGCGTGGAAGCTATGGATG
>JAGPAO010000036.1 GCA_018063805.1 Synergistaceae bacterium
GAGTAAATACAGCGCATGATCTGGTGAATCTCTTGTTTGAAGAGTGCGTCCCGAATAACCGCAGTATTCCGGGCACATCCAAGCAAGAGGACATTGTAGAACTGCAAAGAATAGCGGGTAACGCCATTAGATACCGTCCTGTTGTCGAAGCTATAGAGTTTCTTTTAGCTGATGCCAAAGAGATATTAGACGAGTTTGAACTTGATTTACGGGCATTTGAGAGAGACAAAAATGCGGCTAACGGAAACGGGCATTAATATATTTTCATTCTTTTGTGAGCCAATGAGGGGCGTGATCTTGTATTGCGCCCTTCTCAATGTTTTAGGCGGCTTGCGCTGATAAAAAGGGGGTAGAAAAAACCGACACCCCGAAAGGCGAGGCACTTGCGACACACCCTTATTTTCCCACAGAGGCCCGGGGAAACCCACGTTCACCCGGGCCAACGGGCTATCTTTTTTATAGGTCGTCCAACAGTTCAACGGCACGCAGGGCACTTTCCGGGGCAAGATGAGCATAGCGCAATGTCATTTTCATATCGCTATGGCCTAAAAGCTCCCTTACTGTGTTTAAGTCAACGCCACGCATTACAAGCTGTGAGGCAAAGTCATGGCGCATATCATGCCAACGAAAATTATCAACTTGAGCATCTTTGAGCAGCTTATCCCACGAGTTTGAAAAATTGTCCATTCTCTTGCCTGTTTTGGGTGAGGGGAATACTAAAGCATCCGAGCTTTTATCTGCGGCCTGTTTGCGCCATGTGGTAAGCGTATCAACGGCGGTTTTATTGATTCTGAGGCGTAACGTCTTTCCCGTCTTTGAGACAGCACCCCTAAGCAGTACAATCCGGCCCGTAAGGTCGATATCATCCCACACCAAAGAAAGCAGATTCCCCCGTCTGATACCTGTGTTCAGGGACAATATAACCATGGGTTTTAGGTAATCAACAAAGCCCGAGGACAGTGACGGCATGAGGGGCTTTTTGCGTTCTTTTAACCACTGGTTATGACTTGCGCGTTCCTTCTTCATGCGTCCTTCTCTTGCGTCTAGGGCCTCAAACAGGCGTGTTCTTTCCTCAGGGGATAAGTAGCGCACTTTGATATCGCTGTCATGTTCCTGTAGCTTCTCAAGGCGCTGCAAGGGGTTCATGTCGAAGTGTTCCCGCTTGACTCCCCAATTCAATGCGGCTTTGAGTGCAAAGGCGATACGGTTACATGATGAGGCTTTAAGGCCTTCTGCAAGGCGTTTCTGTCTCCATTTCTCTATGTGGTTAACGGTCAGTTCATTGATCGGCACAGTAAGTAAATCAGCAAAGGAAGAGTTGATCATGTCTATTGTGTTTTGACCCCCACGGCGGGAATTGATTACCCACGGGGTATAGTAGTCTTTTATGTACTCACCAAGGGACATACCAACACGAACTTTTTTCTTCTGCGGTTCTTCCCCTCTGGTCAATCGGCCTTTGAAGTCATTCGCCATGTCCCGGGCTTGCGATACGGTAATAACGTCTCCCGCTTCCCCAAGTTTATGGCTTTGCTTTTTCCTGCTCCCCTCAGGGCGATAATTAAAATACCATATGAGTTTTCCCGTAGCACCTACATAAAGACGCAGCCCGGGAACTACTGAATCAGTTATCCAAAAACTTTTGCCTATAGGCTTGATGTTTTTGACATACGATTGAGTTAATTTGACATGCATTTAATTACCCCCCTCAAATCCGTTACACCCTCCTTACACCCACTTTATTATAAAAGGGTGACAAACAAAGAGCAAGCACGAAAAGAAACGAGTGTTATAATATCAGTAATAGCAATTGGTTACGCGATAAAAACGAGTGATGTCAAAAAGCCCCAAAAACGCTATATTTCCCCATGGCATGGAAGATGTCAGGGGTTCGAATCCCCTCAGCTCCACCAGAAATATCAACGGTTCAGAGTTTTTAGCTCTGAACCGTTTTTTTCGTTATTTTTCAAATGTCCCTTTGCGCAATAATTGGTTGTTGTGCATCATGAGGCACCCCATCGCTCCGACAGAATGAATCTCATACGTTTCTGCATCAAGAATGACAAAATCCGCATCGAAACCCTGTTTGATTTGCCCCTTATTTTTTAATTTAAGCGTAGTTGCCGGATTTTGCGTGATCACACGAATAGCCGTTTCAAGCGGTATCTTTTCTTGTAAAACCGCATCCACAACTTCTTTAACCAGATACGTCATGTCCCCCACTCCTAAGCCAACAAACTGTTTATTTTCATCAAAGAGAGGTAACGATCCCTGACCGTCAGAAGAGAAGGATATTTTTTCGATAGGCACTCCGGCATCCAGACAGATTTTAAGGCCTAGACTGCATTTAACTTCCCCCTCATCCAGATAGATGGGATTGGGGCTAATGGTAAGGTCTATGGAGCCTCCTCGTTTTGCAAAATCGATGCAGTCCGAAAATAGTTTTTTGTTTCGATTAACATGCGTGGGCATAAACTGAGTAATAGGGAGGGTTGTCGTTCTCACAATATCATTGAGCATGTCAATTCTTGCTTCTCCGTCCCCCATGTGTATCTGCACAATACCTGCTTTTCCTGCCAACATACCGCCGACCCGAGCATCAGCGGCAATGCGCTCTATTTCCGATTGGGTAGGCTGTGAGGAACGATGGTCGCTGATTGCAATTTCTCCGACTCCTATAATTTCCTCTATCAGCAGGATATCTTCTCGAATGTTACCCAACAAGGTGCGCACAGGCACATCATAAGAACCGGAGAAAAGATAACAGCTAACTCCTTCGTTCTTTAACCCCTTTGCCTTGGCAATCAAATTAGTCATCGTGCGGCTGACTCCATCCGTACCAAGAACTCCAACCACTGTTGTGACACCCGATTGTATCATTGAGCTGAGCATAAGCTCGGGAGTGCGAGTATGGTACCCGCCTTCACCCCCTCCCCCCAAAATATGAACGTGTGCGTCGACAAAACCGGGAACTAGAAGTTTTCCCGTACCGTCAATCACTTCTGCATCAAGACCGACAGGAATGGGAAGTTCTTTTTTTATAACGCCAAAAGAAGAACCTTCGATTAAAACATCGCAGATCCCCAAATGTTCCGGTGCGTACAGATCAATATTCTTGATAATCTTCAATAAAACACCCCCCCGAACAGATTATTCTCTTGATTATTTCCATCTAATTGCAAATGATTGGGCTGCAAACACGATAAAAGCGGATCCGGCAGTGAATTAAGAGAATCAAGCTTTCCAAAGATTTCTGACAATCTCGACATCAGGCGGCATAAATTCATACTCCCCCAATTCAAAAGGAGAAACCCATTTGGCTGCATTATGAACATTCAAAACCATTTCACCGCAAGCAATCTCTGCATTAAAAAAAGTGAAATAAATATCTCTGCCGTTGAAGGGATAATGCGTTTTTGCAAAGATGCTCTGAATAATAATGTCCAAATCCAACTCCTCGCGCATTTCACGGACAATACACTGCTCCAGCGTCTCCCCGATTTCTCGTTTTCCGCCCGGAAACTCCCAAAGCATCCCGCAGTCATCATCATTCGCCCTCTGGCAGATAAGGATTTTATCCCCATCTCTGATAATTGCCGCCGCGACTTCTACCATTAAAACATCCCGCCCTCCGGTATTTCGCTCTTGAAATGATTAATGCCTACTTTACACACGTCGTATTATTGCGTCTACTGCAAATCGCAAGAGATTTTACAGCCGTTGCTCTTGTGTTCGCTGTGTTAAAATGATTATAATCAAATATAACTATTGCATTAAAATGTTTTTTATATTCGGAGGGATTTTGAAATATGTGGACGATAGAAGAGGGTATTGAGCGTTTGAGAGAAAGGGGAGCAAAAGTAACGGCGCAGAGAATTGCGATGCTTCGTCAACTTGAAAAGCGCTGTGATCACCCATCAGCAGAAGTTCTCTACCGCGAACTCAAACAGGACTACCCCACCCTGTCTATTGCGACCATCTACAACACAGCGCAACTTTTCTCGGAAACCCAACTTTTAAAAGTTATTTCCATAGATGACAAACGCGTTTATTTCGACCCGGATTTGACGGAACACGGTCATTTTTTATGCCGTCACTGTGGAAAATTATTGGACATCCCCATTGCCTCTCGACTTGTTTCTGAAGTAACGGATCCCATTAAAGAGATCAGCAGCGTAGAACAGACCGATATCTTTATCTACGGCAGCTGTGTTGATTGTTGCAACCAAAGGGCTTTACCCTATAATTAATTTTAGATATTTAAACCTCATCGCATCATTTAAGAGTGACAATCAGGCGTCCAGCAGTTATTATTTGCTGTGATGGGGTGTGGTTAATAGTGTCTACGATCTATTCATTTCTGATTGCTGCTTTTTTGCTTTACTTTCCGTTTATCTGGTGCTACTTGAGAAAAGAGACGCCGGAATCCTACGGGCTTACATGGAAATTTACAAAGCGGACAATGCGCGAATGCATCATGACAACGTTATGCGTGTTGATACCGCTTACTGTAATAGCGATGAACTGGCCGGCAGAATCTCTGCCTCGGAGCTCTTCCCTCGCCAGAACACTTAATTTAGCGGGAGGAGGCATTGCCGCAGCCTTTATCGAGGAGGTTTTTTTCAGAGGGTGGATGCAAACACTGCTCCGTCGGCGTTTTTCACCGCTGTTGGCTATAGGCATAACCAGTGCTGTATTCGCAGCCTCCCATCTGTTTATGAACCCTGCCATCCATTCCATGGCTGTTTTTTTCCCCGGAATCATCATGGGGGTATTACGGGAGAGGGACGGAAACATTGCAGGTTCAACGGCATTTCACGCGATAGCAAACATTTGGGCGATTTGGTTTTCTCCATCAATATGGTTTGTCTCTCTTCCATAATCTTTAAAATAGGCCGTTGCGGATAGTTTTTAAAAAAAGATGTTCGAGGAGGATAATGTGATGCGCAACTATAAAATATTTTTCATTGTTTTAGCCCTATTACTGCTGATTGCCCCATGCAGTAGCGCGATAGAACAGCAGGGCGAATTTCTTTACGAAGTCAGAGTGCCTTTTACCGTCGGAGGGGAGGTTTTGGCCGCCCTACCGGACGGACGAACCATTCCCCTCGGATCTGTCTTTATGCTACCCGATAAGTCACGCTGGCCCAGTTACACCGCCAGTTCATGGGGTAAACCGGGAACGGTAACCGCCTCTGCCGTCAATGCCCTGCACCTTCTCGTCTCTATAGAATCGGGCAAGGGGAGAACGATCAGTTTAATCCCAAAAGAGACGATCGCTCCCGCTGCGGGGCCCGGAGCATCCATTGTCCTGGATATGAAAGCGGGAACAGGAATATTTGGTGCCTGGGCACCTCCGACAGGAACACTTGTAACCATCACGACGGCAGCAGGATCTACGTTTCCTCTTTCATCGGGGCATATCCCTAAAGAAGGCGATGTTCTCTCCTTTCGCGTCAGCACGGAACAAATCCCTTATTTTGTCGAAATTGAAAATCGCACAGGAGGGCGCGTGGTTGCTTGGGGCAAAAACGGAGCGGACCTGTTGGCTCGTGTGATCCGTCCGGTGCAAGGAGTCGGACGCTTTGAAGGAACACTTTTTCAGGAACCGGGCCGCATTAGAGCAAGTCATGCAGGAGTGGTTGATGTCAGCACATCTCCAAATGGCGTTATCGGTGGTTTTCAGATCATACCGTGGGATCATGCTTTGAAATCAAAAGAAATGCAGGGAGTTTGGCAAATGACGCAGTGGCTTATCCTGGCCGCACCGGACGGAAAATCCATGCTCGGTGGTAAAGCTCCTCTTTTTGGAGGAGGACTGATTCCCGGCCCGGCAGAGGGAGAAAAGCTGTGGGATTTTTGGTCCACGTACGGTAGGCGCCCCTTGGTCCTTTGCCGTCTTAACGGCGGACCATGGGAAAAGCTGCCGATTGTATCCGGTAAAGTGGATGATGGGCTCAAAAATCTAACGCATATACGTATCTACTTCCCCATCGGGGAGGAGCCTTTACTGTAAACAAGATAAAACCAACACAACAGGTTCCTCGATTATCTCTCTGCGAGGAACCTGTTGTAAATCTATTGCCTAACGGAATATCCTTCTTTTTCACACGCTTCTATGACAGAGCGACAAAGTTCTTTATCCCGCATTGCCATGCGTACGGTAGCTGCAATCCAGCCGGAAACGGTACCGCAATCGAGCCGTTCGCCCTTGTACTCCACTCCCCACAGAGGCTCCTCTTCTATTAAAAGCCGCAGGGCATCCGTCAGCTGGTATTCATTGTTAGAACCAAGCTCTATCCTCTCAATATGACCAAAAACCTTGGATGACAGAACATAGCGCCCGATGATAGCCAAATTCGACGGAGCTTTTCCTGGTTTTGGTTTTTCAACAAGCCCTGAAATTCGGTGCACACCGGGGCAGCCGCTTACTTCCCCTGATTCTTCTACAATGCCATAGCGATGTGTTTCACTCCAGGGAACCCTCTCAAGTGCAAGCACGCTTCCGCCCATCTGTTTCCTTACTTTTTCTAATTGTGCCAGCAAATGCGGTTCTGCGAGCACCACATCGTCGGGGAGCATAAGCCCAAAGTAATCTTCATCTAGCACAGCCTCTTTCGCTTGATACACGGCATCTGCAAGCCCCTTCGGATGCTGCTGTGTCACAAACTCAAATTGAGAGGGGGCAAAAAGACAACGCATCCTGTCGGCGTTCTCTATATTCTCGTTATTTTTTTTAAAAAATTCCAACTCGGATGAGGGCAAAAAATAATCGCGTATCGACTCTTTCCCCTCTCTTGTAATAAAAATCATCCGAGAACAGCCCGTGGCCACAGCCTCCTCCACGCCGTATTCAATAATAGGCCGATCAATAAGAGGAAGCATTTCTTTGGGAATATTTCTCGTCGCCGGCAAAAAACGCGTACCCAAACCTGCGACAGGAAAAACACAACTGGTAATGGGCTTAAAGGATGACTCAGCCATAGGGATCATCCCTCCTTGTTCAATCGATGAATACCATCCACCAAATAGTTACAGACTTCCTCCATCAGATCGTGGCTTCTTGTTTCCACCATTACGCGCAGGAGCGGCTCTGTGCCCGACGGACGAAGCAACAGGCGGCCTTTTCCTTTAAGGCGTTTTTCGGCTTCTTCCACCATCGCCGTCATCTCCGGATGCGAAAGAATTTTATCCCTATCTTTAAGAGCCACGTTTTTTAAAAGCTGTGGGTAGCGCACAAAGCGATCATTCAGCGTGTGCACATCTTCCTTAAGCTCTTTGCAAGCTCGAAGGAAGAGCAGTCCCGTGCAAAGCCCGTCGCCCGTATTCACATAATCAGTGGCAATAATATGCCCTGACTGCTCACCGCCAAGAAGACAATTCTGACTCTTCATCATCTCCAAAACGTATCGGTCACCGACAATACTGCGAAAAAAAGGAATTCCTTTTTCCGTGAGTTTTTCCTCTAAAATCATGTTGCTCATCACAGTAGCAACCACTCCGGTGCCAAGGCGATTCTCTTGAGCAAACCAGCTGCCGATAACCCAGAGCATCAGATCCCCATCAATCAAACGCCCCTTGGAATCGCATAATAAAACACGGTCGGCATCTCCATCAAAGGCAATCCCAAGATCAGCCCCATGTTTAAGAACCGTATCGGAAAGGTGCTTCATATGCATGACGCCGACACCATCGTTAATATTAAGTCCATCCGGCTTAATCCCGCAAAAATAAACGTTCCCCTCCCAATCCGCGAAGAGGTCTTCAAGTAATCCGCTCGCCGCACCGTTCGCCCCATCAATGACAAGATTCCACCCTGTAGTAACGAGAGGGTTGAGTTGTTTTTGCAACCATTTTAAATACTGTTCTCTATGTCCATCGCCTTTATCTATCACCCCAATGGAAGCGCCTGTGGGGCGCCATTCATCCAAAAGGTTATCCCCTATATAATCTTCTATGGCTATTTCATCCTCGTCACTCAGTTTAAATCCGTTTGTATCAAGAAATTTAACGCCGTTATATTCCGCCGGGTTATGCGAGGCACTAAGAACGGCCCCTGCATCAAAATCACCTGTTTTTGTGATATAGCTAACCGCCGGCGTAGGAAAAACTCCCAGTAAGGAAACTTGAGCTCCGGCTGATGTCATCCCCGCAACCAAAGCAGATTCAAGCATCGGACCGGATTTCCTTGTATCCATGCCTATGGCAATTTTAGGGCAGGGGATCCCTCTGTCAATTAGAAAGAAAACAAAGGCCCTCCCCAAACACATTACCATTTCAGGCGTCATGCTGCCTCTATTCGCCACGTCTCTCACTCCATCGGTGCCAAAAAGACAACGCACCTTATTGGATGATTTTACCATTTTTGTCACTCTCCCCTGTTCTCTAAGATTATTTACGGAACAACAGCTGTCACTGTAACTCTCTCCGGTTCAATCCGCAGGACGGTAACTCCTTGTCGTTTATTCCGGATTAAAACCGGCAAACTCAACTGAGGCGAGACCACATTCGTTACATCCACATAAAGCTCACATGGAATTTCCTCTGAATCCTGTTCATAAACAAAAGCCGGATCCTGTTGGATTGTAACACTTACAAGCGAAGGATCTGCCTTCCACTCCTGGCGAATTCCTTTACCCATAATTTTTACAGGAACATTAAGAAACGTTCTCACCTCCGGAATACGACGAAGCTGTACTTCTACCTTCGCGTACTCGGGTCCCTCTATGCTCTCATCATGGCTTTCTGCCTGAATAGGCAGCGAGAGGTGTACATTTTCCCTAAGCCCCGTGATGTCAACAGACGGAAGGAGCAACTCCGTCATGTGCGTTGTTCCGGCCTTACCGCGATGGACGACGATATGCGATGGGATAATTTTAACAGATAAAACCTCCCATGCCGGATCAGGCTCTCCCTCAATCGGCACGCGCAACGGAATTCGATACCCCTTTCTATCTTCTTCAAAGTGCACCGTCACCATTGTTTGTCTATGATCGATTTCGATACTCTCAATATCCGTATTCGTCCCAATCAATCGAATGGGGAGCGATAGACTCTTGCCCGATTGCAAATTAGAAAGAGGAATCTCAACCAAGGCTTCATGAACGGCTGTGACTTTTGATTCATTCCCCTTTAAGGTGATTTCCGACGGAGAAATATCAATCGATCGAATGATGTGCCCTAGTGGGATCTCCCCCTTAAGCTGATACCGAATAGGAATGACTCGTTCAATGATTCGCATCAGCTCAAACTCTATCATTTGCGGATTCACTCTTGAAACACGTACATTTGGCGGGCTATCCACCCGTACGGGCAGACGATACCTTCCCGGCTGTATTTCACGCAATTCAACCCCTGCCACAATTAGCCGCCTGTCAACGGCGGCAAGAGCGGATGACCTTCCGAATAAAGTCACGTGGACGCTTTCCGTGGCACTGAAGACAGAATGCCCTTTTGGCAAATTTGTGTAGCGTACGGGGACATCAAAAGAAAGCGTTCTTTCGCTGTTTCCATCCCATCCGATGAAAAACCACAGGGTAATGGAAATAAAAAGCGAAAGCACGCGTAAAAGCCATTTCATTTTAGATTGATTGGTAAAATCCAGAAAAGGGATTTTCATGCTTTCCCCCCTCCCTTAGGTTGCTTCGTTTTTACCTCTTCCATCAAACGAGCCATAAGGCCCTTCTGCGTATCCTTTGCTTCAAAATAACGAAGCGCAAAACGATGGATCTGTTCTTCATTCAATGGGCGAGATAAACGCCCCCCAACGGCCAAGGTTACCTTTCCCTGTTCCTCAGAAACGACAACGGCAACAGCGTCGGATATCTCTGTTACTCCAATGGCCGCACGGTGACGCGTCCCATACCATCTCGATATATCATGTTTATCTGTCAACGGCAGATAGCATGCCGCTGCGATAATATGATTTGTGTCTAAGATGGTTGCTCCGTCATGGAGCGGATTATTGGGCCAAAAAATGGAAACAAGCAGTTCGTGCGTCAGTTGTGCTTTCAAAGGAACGCCCGAATGCCATACATCTTTCAACCCGGTACCGCGTTGAAAAACTAAAATAGCCCCTATCCTTTTGTCCGCGAGATAAAGCAACGTTCGGGTTACGATATCAGCCATAACCTCCGCATCGTTTTCTGTTTTTTGAGTTCCCCACAGTCGCCCCCTTCCCAGTTCTTCAAGCATACTTCGTAATTCCGGCTGAAAAAGGATGGGGATAGCAATTAAAATGGCACTCATCATGCGCCCTAACACGAGAGATAGTATTTTTAATTCGAGTATTCTCGCAGCAACACCAAAAGCAACAAGAATAACCAATCCGCGAACAAGCTGCACCGCTCTCGTATCCACAAAAAAAAGCAGAGCTCTATAGATCACAAAAGCTACGACCAAGATATCAATTAAATCTTGCCAACGAAATTGGATAAATGGCAAAAACAACCCCCCTTAACTGAATACCAATGGTCAGTATCCGTATATTCTACACAGCAATTCCAGGTTCTCCACGCCACCACACGTTCGGATTAAGAAATCCGAACGCGCCCCTCATGAACCACGCCACGCATCCCATCAACGGTGACAAGAGTTCCATCTTTTAACAATTTCGTTGCATCCGCAACACCCGTCATACAGGGAATATCCAAATTCAAACAAGCCAGCGCTGCATGGTTTGTTATTCCCCGTTCTTCGGTAATAACCGCCGATGCTTTTTTCATTGCGGACAGACACTCATCATTTGTACACGGTACAACAAGGACTTTTCCCTGCTCCATTTTTTCAGCCGCCTCTGCAGGGGTATTGGCATTACAGATAAATCCGACGGCCTCTCTTTTCACCAATGCGTGCCCTTTGACGAGAATTCTCCCTATTGTCTGCACCAACACCATATTCGTTGTGCCCGCGACAAACACAGGGAAACCTGTTGTAATAACGAGGGTATCACCGGCATTGACAAATCCTTTTGCCTCTACAACCGCAATAGCCGAATCAATTGCTTTATCTGTCGTGCTGGATTCTTCCAATAAGATCGATTGAACCCCCCAGACAAGAGTCAACTCTCTGCACGTGGACACAAGAGGAGTTGTCGCCAGGATATCCGCTTGTGGACGGTATTTACTGACCATACGAGCCGTACTTCCGCTGCGTGTCAAAGATAGGATAGCCTTTGCCTTAACCTCTGAAGCCATGGTTACCGCAGCGTGACTGACGGAATCGGCTACGCTCGTCCCTATCGGCATGTCAGGAACACGGCACCACCGTTGATCACCCTCTTCTGTCCGAGATACAATGCGAACCATAGTCGTCACGGTTTCTAAAGGATATTTCCCATTCGCCGTTTCACCCGAAAGCATCACTGCGTCAGCGCCATCCAACACGGCATTGGCTACGTCACTGGCTTCTGCCCGCGTAGGGCGCGGATTACGAATCATAGAATCCAACATTTGAGTGGCAACAATAACCGGTTTTCCCTGCGAACGGCAAAGGTCTATAATTCTTTTTTGAGCCATAGGAACCTCTTCCGTAGCCATTTCTACCCCTAAATCTCCACGGGCAACCATGACGCCATCCACGACTTGAACGATGCTCTCAAGGTTATCAACCGATTGCCGTGTCTCAATTTTGGCAATAACCTTCAAATTACCGCCTAAATCCTCAAGAACGCGGCGAACCTGTATAATATCGTCCCTCGTTCGCACAAAGGAAACGGCGATATAATCCATCTGATGTTCAATTCCCCAGCGTATATCCGCAATATCTTTTTCCGTCAGTGTAGGAACGGAAAGAGTCGCCCCGGGGAAATTAACCCCTTTTCGCTCCCCTAAAATCCCTCCCACGACAATGCGACAGCGAAGACGATCCTCTTCTATACTCTCAACAACCAGATGAATCGAACCGTCATCGATATAAAGATCCTGCCCCACTTCTATTTCTTCTGTTAATCGATCGTAAGTGACGTAAACACCTTCGTTCGTTCCCTCTTGATCATGAATTAAAAGATCGAACATATCTCCCTGATACAAACGAACGGGTTCATGCCCAACGAGAAGCCCCGTTCGGATTTCCGGCCCCTTGGTGTCGAGCAAGGTCGCAATCGGAACTCCATTCTTTTTTTCAACCTCGCGAACGATGTCCAACATCTTACCGTGGGTTTCGTAGTCTCCATGGCTGAAATTGAAACGAGTGACATTCATCCCCGCGTGCAATAGAGAATTCAACATCTCCAAATTGGCGCATGCCGGCCCCAAAGTACAAACAATTTTAACTTTTCTCATAAGCGTCCCTCCCTCTGCGTTATAGTTATTTTTCACAAAAAAACTACAACAAATTGGCTCTCCCACCGGAAAGCTCGCTAATTCTGGTATGAAGCTGCGGAGTTGGCCCTACACGCAACCCCTTCATCCGAAGCAAAACCGTCTTTTCCTGCATTTGTAAATCTAAAAGAACGGGAAAACTACCCGGAGAGGTCAATAATTCCTGATGCAAATCCGAATAAAACCCGGATGGCAATCCCTCCGTTTCCACATGGATCCGTAACATCCGAGGCTGCCCGTTTTGAGCGTCGTCAATCCTTCTGGCTTCTTCAAGCAAAAGAGAGACCACGCCTCCTTCATCGCGAGGCGTTCCCGTCAAAATATAAAGCGCCCCCTGCGTAAGCAGGGGCTTCACACTCGGCCACTGCCTGGGAAAACAGACGACTTCAATCTGATTTTCTGCATCCTCAAATTGAAGAATTCCCATCGGATCTCCTTTTTTAGTGTAACGCTCCTTGCCCCCTACGTACAAAGCTGCGATTTCAGGCAGAAGCTCGGTTCTTTTCCAATGACGCAAATCCCCGATAGAACACGTGGAATTGCTCAAAATAACCCTTCGGTACTGATCAAATGGGTGCCCGGATATGTAAAGCCCGACAGCTTCTTTCTCCAGCTCCAAACGCCTCATCACATCGTAATCGGGAACATCCGACATTTCAGGCACCTCAGGTTCCTGGTCATCTCCGTCAAAAAGGGATTTTTGATTGGATTGCCCTTCTTTTTTTGAGGCTATCTCCAAAAGAGAGGGAACGGATTCCAATAATTTTCTCCGATTGGGTTCAAGCGCATCAAACGCACCCGATTTGATCAGGTTCTCAATGACACCTTTATTCACGGAGCGCAAATCCACGCGGGATAAAAAATCCCAGAAAGAAGTAAAATCTCCCCCCACTTCCCGCGCCTTCAGCAGCACATCCACAGCGGAGACCCCCGCCTTTGCCACCGCGCTTAACCCAAGGCGAATAACCCCATCCACTACTGTAAAATCAGCATTAGATTGGTTGATATCCGGCGGCAGAACATCAAACCCAAGATCGCGCACCTCGCGGATATACCCTCCCAGAACATCCATGGTCGCTCCTACGAGTGCCGATAAATAGGCAGCAAGATACTCGGCGCCGTAATGAGCCTTTAAGTATGCCGTTTGGTAACTGATGAGAGCATAGGCAGCGCTGTGCGATTTATTAAAACCATACCCTGCAAATTTTTCAATGATGTCAAAAATCTCTCCGGCGTTCTCCGCTTTTACGGATTTTTTAACCGCTCCTGCCACAAACTTAGCACGCTGTTCGGCCATGACATCCAGTTTTTTCTTACCCATAGCACGCCGAAGAAGATCTGCTTCTCCCAGGCTGAAACCTGCCAGTTGTGCCGCACACTGCATAACCTGCTCCTGATAGAGAATAACTCCATACGTTTCCTTCAGGGATTCTTCAAGACAGGGATGCAGGTATTCAACCGATTCTTTGCCATGTTTGCGTCTGACGTATTGATCCACCATGCCACTTTCCAATGGCCCCGGCCGATACATCGCAAGAAGAGCGATTAAATCTCCAAAACAATCCGGCTTTAAACGGCGAACAAGATCTCTCATACCGGAGGATTCAAGTTGGAAGACCCCCAGCGTATCCCCGGCCTCCAACATCCGGAAGGTCTTAGGATCATCCATTGGGATCGTTTCTAAATCAACGAGGGGAAATCCGGATAACAGAATATTATTCAGAGCTCTTTGCAGAATGGACAGCGTCCGAAGCCCCAAGAAATCCATTTTCACGAGCCCCAAACGCTCCACAGGCTCCATCGAATACTGCGTGACCATCTGGTTTTCCCCGAATTTTTTTACAGGCACCATATCAACGGTGGGATTGGGCGTGATAACCACCCCTGCGGCGTGCTGTGAGCAATGACGGGCTAGCCCCTCTATATTACTCGCCACATCCAAAAGCCGCCTGACTTGCGGATCGGAGTCGCTCAACTCCCTTAAATCCGCTGTTTTGCTCAAAGCCTCCGGGATTGTTTTGATACCCGTTTTAAGGGCATCCGGGATCAGCTTTGCCACGCGATCCGTATCCGCGTAAGAAAGACCAAGCGCACGCCCCGTGTCTCGGATGGCCTGCTTGCTCTTCATGCGATCAAACGTAATAATCTGAGCAACGTGCGCACTCCCATATTTTTCTACAATATAGGCGATAACCTCGTCTCGTTGCTTATCAGAAATATCCGTATCGATATCGGGCATACTGATGCGCTCCGGGTTTAAAAAACGCTCAAAAAGAAGATGGTGATAGATGGGATCCAAATCCGTTATTTTAAGGGCCCAAGCTACGAGAGAGCCGGCCGCAGAACCTCGCCCCGGGCCAACGGGAATCCCTCTCGCCTTCGCAGCTCCGATAATATCGGCTACGATGCAGAAATAACCGGAAAAACCCATTTGGCGAATGACACCGAGTTCAAATTCCAGCCGCTCCGAATACTCGTCGCTGACTTCGGAGGAACCGAGGCGCAGCTTCAACCCCTCCCATGCCAGTTTCTGCAGATAACTATCCAACGTTTCCCCCTCAGGAATGGGAAAGTTGGGCAGATGGTATGTGCCGAACTCAAGGGTTACATTGCAGCGATCGGCAATTTTTTGGGTATTGAGGAGAGAGTCCGGAAGCTCTGTACCAAAAAGCCGCCACATCTCCTCACCGGATCTGAGATAATAATCATCACCGGTAAAACGATAGCGGTTGATATCGTTCACGTTAGCATTCGTCTGCACACAAAGCAGGACATCGTGCCACGCGGCGTCTGCTTGCTTCATATAGTGGGCATCATTCGTCGCAATCAGCGGGAAATCATGATCGCGGCTCATTTTAATCAAGGTCTTATTCACCAGAGCCTGTTCTTTGATAGAATTATGCTGCAGTTCCAAGTAAAAATTCTCTCTGCCCAGAATATCTCGGTATAGATTCGCCCGCTCAAGCGCGCCCTCTTCATCACCGGACATAATCAGCCCCGGTATCTCTCCTCCCAAACAGGCGGAGGAACCGATAATCCCCTTTCCATACCGAGCCAGCAGTTCGTGGTCGATACGGGGTTTGTAGTAAAAACCATCCGTGTTGGCAATGGAGACGAGTTTGATCAAGTTGTGGTACCCTTCATCCGTCTCCGCCAAAAGGATCAAATGATTTTGGGCTTTGCTGTCCCTGCAGGTATGGCCTCTGGGATCCACATATACCTCGCAACCGAGAATCGGCTTTACTCCCGCTTGATTGCATTTATCAAAAAATTCAACACAGCCAAACATAACCCCGTGATCGGTTAGGGCAACCGCATTCATCCCCATATCCCGAGTTGTATTTGCCAATCGATCACAACGGATAGCACCGTCTAGCAAGCTATATTCACTGTGCACATGGAGATGTACAAAGGGTTGATTCATTCTACTTCTTCCTCCAAATCCGCAGAAACAGCTCCATTTTCAAGATCGCCCGGCGCTGCGATCTTCGGTTTTATCAATAAAACCTCGGCCTCCAAATAAGCCGCGAGTTGCTCTACAGAACTATTTTGTTGAAAGCCGGCGTGTACAGGAGCCGAGATCGA
>JAGPAO010000143.1 GCA_018063805.1 Synergistaceae bacterium
ACGGAGACGATTTTCTCCATTCCCGGGATCGGGCGTCTTATTGTGGATGCCATCCGCGCGCACGACTATCCGCTGGTACAGGGGGGCGTGCTCTTTTTTGCCTTTTGTGTGGGTATTGTGAATCTATTGGTGGATATGCTGTATGCGGTGCTTGATCCTAGGATCAAGGCGCAATACCGATCCAACTAGGAGGGCGAAAAATTGTCCGATAATCCTGTGGTTGTCGATTCCTCTCTGGAACGGCGACAGAGTCGATTGAGTGAATTTAAAAGGCGCTTATTCAGAAATAAGGCGGCGGTCTGCGGTTTATGCGTTGTGCTGCTGTTGGTGGTGCTCGCTCTGTTTGCACCGATCATTGCCCCGTTCCAACCTAATGAGATGAACATGTTGGAGCGCTTGAGCCCTCCATCCGCCAAGCACTGGCTTGGGACGGATAACTTTGGCAGAGATATTTTAAGCCGTATTATTTACGGTAGCCGAGTATCGCTTTACGTTGGCTTTGTGGCTGTGGGAATAGGAGCTGTTTTCGGGGGAGTATTGGGTGCCTTAGGCAGTTATTACGGGGGAAGGCTGGATAACCTCATCATGCGTTTTATGGATGTGTTGCTGGCTATCCCCTCTATTATTCTTGCGATTGCGATTGTCGGGGCGATGGGGGCAAATCTTGTCAATCTCATGATCGCCGTGGGAATCAGTCATATGCCGCGGTACGCACGTATCGTGCGGGCTTCCGCTCTCTCCGTTCGAAAACAGGAGTTTGTGGATGCGGCGAGGGTTTCCGGTGCCGGTGATATGCGCATTATCTTCGAGAATATCCTGCCAAACTGTATGGCACCGATTATCGTGCAAAGCACGCTCGGGGTTGCGCAGGCCATTTTGGCTGCCGCCACGCTCAGTTTCCTTGGTTTGGGGATTCAGCCTCCTACGGCTGAGTGGGGTTCCATGCTCAGCGATGGGAGACAGTTTTTACGCAATGCCCCTTACCTTACGATTTTCCCCGGGCTTGCCATAGCCATTGTCGTTATGGCACTAAATCTTTTTGGCGACGGATTGCGCGATTCCCTTGATCCGAAGCTGAGACAGTAATGAGGAACGAACGATGACAGAAAAACTTCTCTCAATTTCAAACCTTGCCGTTGCCTATCATACATATGAGGGCAGGGTACGCGCGGTAAATGGGTTGAATCTTAATGTTGAAAAAGGGCAAACGGTCGGATTGGTCGGAGAAAGCGGAGCGGGCAAGACGACGACCGCGCTTTCGATTATGGGTCTTATTCCAAGCCCTCCGGGCAGGATAGAATCGGGGAGCATTGTTTTCGACGGAGTGGATTTGCTCTCTTTGCCGGAATCGGGCATGATGAAAGTGCGGGGCAATAAGATCTCCATGATCTTTCAAAACCCGATGACGTCATTAAATCCGGTGGTGACCGTTGGGGTTCAGATTGCGGAAGTGCTTCAGGCGCATCAGAACCTTACGGAAGCAGAGGCCCACAAGAAAGTATGCGAGATGCTGGAGACGGTGCAAATCCCCGGCTCTCGCCACAGTGAATACCCGCACGAATTCAGCGGAGGAATGCGGCAGCGAGTAGGTATCGCCATCGCGCTTGCCTGTAATCCCCAGATGATTATCGCAGACGAACCCACGACCGCGCTTGATGTGACGATACAGGCGCAGGTTTTGGATTTAATGCGCAAACTGCGAGAGGATTTCTCCACGGCAATGCTCATGATTACGCATGATTTGGGTATTGTTGGCGAGATTTGCGATCGGGTTGCCGTCATGTATGCAGGGCGGATTGTGGAGGAAGGGAGTCTGAGGCAGGTTTTTTCGAACCCATTGCATCCGTATACGGTCGGTCTTTTTCGCTGTATCCCGGATATCGAGGATGAAAATGCCTCCATTGAGTCGATTGCCGGCATGATGCCCGATCCTCTTGCTCTTCCGCCTGCTTGTGCTTTTCATCCTCGTTGTCCGGAGGCTACGGAATCTTGTTGGTTGATCGATCCCAACGAGGTTGAAGTGGAATCGGGACACAGAGTTTTGTGCAACAAATATGTCACCGGGGGAGGCGTTTTTCGATGAATGCGGTCATGACCGTGGAGAACCTGAAGAAGTACTTTCCCATTCGGGGCGGAGCGGTTCATGCCGTTGATGACGTTTCTTTCTCTGTGCATAAGGGAGAGACGCTCGGATTGGTTGGGGAGTCGGGGTGCGGCAAATCGACGACGGGGCGCGTTTTGGTTCGGCTTGAGGATCCCACGGCGGGTAAGGTTCTTTTTAAAGGGCGAGATATCGCCTCCTTAAAAAGTGACGAAATGCGCGAGATTCGCCGCGAAATACAAATCATCTTTCAAGATCCCTTCTCCTCTTTGGACCCTCGCAAGAGCGTCGGCGAAACCATCGGTAAGCCGCTTGAAATCTACGGCGAGGGGACGAAGAAAGAGCGAGAAGCCAAGGTGGATGCTTTGATGGCTCAGGTGGGGTTGAGCCGCAACAACTACAACAAGTACCCGCACGAATTAGACGGAGGGCGTCGCCAGCGGGTGGGTATCGCCAGGGCTCTTTCCTTAGGGCCAAGCTTTATTGTTTGCGATGAGCCCGTTTCCGCATTGGATGTCTCTATCCAGGCGCAGATACTGGCGCTTTTACAGCAGCTGCAGCAGGAATTGGGGCTGACGTATCTCTTCGTCTCCCACGATCTTTCTGTGGTGAAATACATCAGCAATCGCATCGCCGTCATGTATTTGGGTAAAATCGTAGAACTCGCGACGAGCAGGGAACTTTTCCGCAACACGCTTCATCCGTATACGCAGGCGCTGCTTTCGGCCGTTCCCATTCCGAAACTGGACCGAAAGCGTGAGAAGATTATTTTGACGGGCGGAGTGCCAAGCCCGATCAATCCTCCTGCCGGGTGCCGCTTCCACACGCGGTGCATCCATAAAATGCCGGTCTGTTCCGAAGTGGAGCCCCCGCTTAAAAATGTGGGCGAGGAGCATTTTGTCGCCTGCCACCTCATAAAGTAGCTTTCCGCCGGTATGAATCATTCAGAGAGGCAGAGCCCGTAAAGGTTCTGTCTCTCTCCTATTTGGGGGTACGATTTTTCTTCTGAGATTTTCATCTTTTTTGTGTGTCTTGCGCCTTCTCGCGTTTTCGTTCTTGTTTTTTTCATGTATGATCTTTTTTGAATGAGGGTGTTATTTCGATATCAGGGAGGTTTCAGTATGTCATTTCTGCCGTACGGACATCAGAGCATCAGTGAAGAGGATATACAGGCTGTCGTTGCGATTTTACGAGGGGATTGGCTTTCTCAGGGGCCTGCAGTTGCCCATTTTGAGGAGACCGTTGCGGAGTACCTCGGCGTCAAGCATGCGGTGTCGTTCTCCAATGGAACGGCGGCGTTGCACGGAGCTATGCATGCTGCGGGTGTCGTGAAGGGGGATAAGGTGATCACTACCCCGATGACGTTTGCGGCCACAAGCAATTCGGCTCTCTACTGCGGGGGATTGCCCCTCTTTGCCGATATCTCGGAGGGGACGTTCTGTTTGGATCCCAAAGAGGTGGAGTCTGTTTTAAAAAAGGAGAGCGTTCGGGTGGTAGCGCCCGTCAGTTTTGCCGGTTACCCCGTGGATATTGACGCTTTTCGAGCCCTTGCGGATAAGGCCGGGGCGGTGTTGATTGAGGATGCGTGCCAGGCGTTGGGCGCGGTTCGCAATGGGCATAAAGTCGGCTTTGAGGCCGACATGACGGTCTTTAGCTTCCACCCTGTCAAATCGATCACAACGGGGGAAGGGGGGATGGTTGCCACTCAGAGCGACGAGTTTGCGCAAAAACTCCGGCTTTTCAGAAGCCACGGCATTATTAAAGATCCGGCCCTCTTTGACCGTCCTTACGCCGGAGGATGGGATACGGACATGGTTGAACTGGGGTGTAACTATCGTCTGACGGATATCGCCTCGGCGCTCGGTACCAACCAGATGAAACGCTTGGATGGTTTTATTGCGCGCAGAAAAGAAATTGCCGCGCTTTATGAAGAGCTGCTGAAGGACGTTGCCGGAATCACACTCCCTCCCGATCATCCGGGGCACGCGCACCATCTGTTTTGCATTCGCGTGGATGCAGCAATTCGCCGCGATGTTTTCGACCGGCTGAAACAGGCGCAACTGGGCGTCCAGGTTCACTATGTGCCCGTCCATCGATACACCTATTATCAAAAGAATTTTGGTTTTTATGAGGGACAGTTCCCCAAGGCGGAGCTTTTTTCTGCGCAGGCCATTTCTATTCCCATTTTCCCCGATATGACGGATGCCGATGTGCATCGGGTGGTGGAAGAGATTAAAGGGGCTCTGTCACATTGTCTTTCATAAGTAAAAAGGTGGATTGAATGCAACCGCAGAGCACGATTCCCAAATGGCTGCATACGTTATTGATGGTTGCCTCCGTTGCTGTCGTTTTGCGGTGGCTATGGGGATGGTTTGGCCCGGGAAAGGAAGCGGTACGCCGTCAAGCAGAGTCTTTTTCGCAAATGCTCCCGTTGGATTTCAAGGGATTGCTCTTTCTGGGTATCGCGATTGTGGCTGCGGGATACCTATGCTGGCGTCTTTTAACGTGGTTTTTTTGGCGCAAATACTTTGGCGATCAAGACCCTCCCGGTGATGATAATAGCTGGATGTAAGAAAGCGTGCCGCATTGGCTAATCAGCCAGCTCATGGGTGCTTTCAACATCGATCTTTTTTTCCTGGACAAGCTGATGGATCTCCTCTTTATGGTCGCAGGGGTAACTGCAGGCGAGCCCGCAACTGGCGGATAGACGCCGTGGTACGGGTATGATTCGGACATCGTATCCGGCAGAGCGGCATGTTTTTTCAAAGCGCAGAGCCATGTGCGTGGTTTCAAATGTGGCAAGACATTGCATGTTTAAAAACCTCCTCATGATGAATAACTTTATTTGTAACCTGATTTAGAATAGCACGGATAGCTTTGTATTGCATGGGGCAGATGGTGAAGTTTCTAATCGGTAATTATACGTGGACATGATCGGGCGCTGTGGGTAGAATCCGTGGACGGTTAGACACAATT
>JAGPAO010000037.1 GCA_018063805.1 Synergistaceae bacterium
TCCTTCCGGCGGTCTCTTCTCTCGGGTTAGCGTGGAAGAAACCGACCTAAACACGATCACACTTGGCGAAGCACACAAACGAGCCAGCAGCCCTAAACCGGAAAAAGAGGTGCCGATCAACTGGGGACCGTGGCTTCTATGGGGGCTCCTGAGTGCCGCCGTCCTTATGCTGACCGGCATGGCCTGGAAGCTGGTTAAGAATCTGAAGCAGGATCGATAAAACGGGGAATAAGAATTTGAAACGTTGTACCGCCGGCGACAGAGGAGGTAAAGGAAATTTTTCCTCTGTGGTTGTTTATAATTCTCTGGACGATAAACAATCCCAAGCCCGTTCCCTCTTTTTTTGTCGTGAAAAAGGGGACGAAAATACGTTCTTGAGTCTCCTTAGGGATTCCCGGCCCATTATCCTGTACGTACAAGAGCCCATATTCTTCAAAACTCTCCACACCGACACGAATCTCCCCGCCCTGAGGCATCGCCTGGAGAGCGTTTAACACTAAATTCAATACGACCTGCTGCATTTGCCCCCTATCGGCGGATACGGGGAAACAGGGCGATGCCGTCTCCTCTTGCAGCCACACAACGTGCTGACGCTCACACTGGGAGTACACCATGTTCCGACACCAGTCCAAAATCTCCTGCATCTGCACCGCAACATGAACGGAGGCACCGGGTCGAACGAAGCTGAGCAGATCCCCTACCACTTGATTTAACCGCTCCAACTCCGTCTCCAAGACGGCGAGGTCTGATGTCTCCTGTTCCGTGTGGCTTTGGCGCTTTAAAAGCTCAATATGAACACGCATGCTGGCAAGCGGATTTCTTATTTCGTGGGATAATCCGGAAGCCATTTCACCAATAGTCGCAAGGCGATCCATCCATTCAACCTGCCGCTGTACATCCTTCCAGCGCTCCAACTGACTGGACATCCGATTGAAGGAAAGCATTAACTCCCGAAGCTCCCGAGGAAACCACCAAGAGACAGGAAGAACGACCCGATGACCATGAGCAATTTCCATACAAGCCCACCCAAGACGCTGCAAAGGACGCGCCAGAGCATAGGCTAAAAACACCGCGACCTCCACAGAGGCCAAAAGCCCCAGCAACCCCAATACCAAAAGGAAACGCTCCTGTTCCGCCAACTCCGCCATGATATAACGCGTATTCAGGATAAAATACCAGCGTCCCCCGTCTATCGATCGTAAAACCAGCTCCCCGGCAACGGGTTCTTCATTGCGAATCCAGTAATTCCCCAATTGCGGGATCAAAAGGAGCTGCACCGTATCCTTTGAAAAGAGAGGGGCCTGGGATTGAACCCACGCGGACTGTTTTTTGATTTCACTCAATCGATTTTCATACTGACGATCTAATTGCCCTCCGAGAATCAACAAAATTACGGACAAAAGCAGCAGCGTAAAGAGCCATTTTAATAAAGCCTCCATCCCTATTCCATCAAATCGAACATGACGATTCATAAAACAAACTCCTTATCTTGAACGTATTTCCACCGGCAAAAAAACAAAAGAAAGAGCTGAAGAACCAGGGTGCTTAGCAAAGCCCTCTCCGGGGGAAGAGAAAAAAGTGCCATGGTGGCAATATGAAACAACAGGCTTCCCACAAGGCATTCAAATAAACCCTTTTGAGGCATCCACCGCGGCAGCAAAAGCGGTGCGGTAAAACAGACGGCAATCACCGTCCAGCTGTAGCGGCCGATTAGAAGCATCCCGGGCATCTCCAACTGAGCCAAACACATTGCGATGAGTAGCAGAACAGCCACCACCAGCCGATTGACAAAGAGAAAATGCTCCTCATGCATGGGATCCTGTGTTCTTTTTTTCCCTGTTGTCCGCGAGAGAAAGGGCCATAAATCATTGCACAAAGATCCGGCGGCCAATAAAAGCTGCGAATTCGCC
The DNA here is from genome assembly GCA_018063805.1 of Synergistaceae bacterium. GTDB lineage: Bacteria > Synergistota > Synergistia > Synergistales > Synergistaceae > JAGPAO01. Next base: position 1,911 of record JAGPAO010000037.1, read on the forward strand.
GTGCTGACTGCGGCAGCGAGAGCTGCAATTAAAAAAAACATATTGACGGTTGGTGGCAGCACTCCCGCCAACAGAGCAGGAAAGTTAACATCCTCCACAAGCCCGATTTGAGGGGATAAAACACGGACGCCAAGCCCTATCAACGTCACCGAAAAATACACCCACCCAAGAACAAAAGGAGCCAAACAGAGCATCCAATAGGCATCCCGTCTTCTTCTAGCCGCCATAATGCGGGTCGTGTACTGTGGATTGACTGCAATCCCGAGACCCCAAGCCAACATCATCGTAAAGGTCGAGACGGCAGAACTCAGGCTCGTTCCGCCGCTAAGCATTTCAGGAGCCGCGAACGATAAATCGAGGTGAATCTGCTCTAACCCCCCTACCACTCGCAACAGGTATGCAGCCGGCACCGTAACCCCAACCAGAATAAACAACAGGTTGAGCACATCGCTGCGCACGACAGAGGCATACCCTCCCAGCGTCGTGTAAAGCACAAATAAAAAAATAAGAAAAATCGAAACGCTGCCGTGCGGAATCCCAAGCATATGCCCCACAACGGCATCAACCCCTTCAAATTGAATCACCAAGTAAAACAAATACGTCAAAAGAAGAACGGCCCCTCCAAGGGGACGTAAACGGCTATCTCGATAAGTCGTGGCAAGCCAATCGGGAATGGAGAGAGAGCGAGAAGCACGAAGCCGGCGCACGAGAAAAGGCATAAAGACAAGCCCCAGCAACCATCCATTGACCGACCCCATAAAGGCAGAGTACCCATCTCGGTACAGCCACACCGTATACCCCACGAGAGAGACAATGCTCACCCAAGTCGCGCAAAAAGTAGCGAGAGACGCGAACCATCCCGTTCGATTGCTGCCTATATAAAAAGAACGCCTGGTTTCATTCCACGTAAAAGAAGGCCCGGTAAAAAGAATAACGGCAAGGGTGTAGCAGCCAAATAAAAGAAGCGGGTACAAGAAGGAGGACATCACAGGATTAAAACTTCCTGTTAATGCAATAAAGCGTTGCTAAAGTGGGGGCAACAATAAGAAAAGCAAAGAAACCCCAACAGGCCATTACATACATAAAAAAACCCTCCAGAGAAAACCTCAGGGATAAAATAAGGGGCGAACCGACGATATCCCCAGCTTTCATAATATTACCACGACATGAAGACGATTTTCATTAACGGATATTAGAACTGCCGGGAACCTCGAAAATTGAGTTTTGCTCCCATGCTGTTTCATATGCTCGCCGCCTTCCCTACGGTATTTATGAACGCACCCCCTGCTGGTGTATAATTAAGAGCCTGCGCGTGTTTGAAAACAACAAGCGACAGAGACTAAACATCAAAAAGAATAGGCGGATGAAATCGAATGAAACGAGTTATGCAAAGTGTTTTTTATCGGGTGTTCTGTATCATGGTGTGGGGAATTGTTTTATTGTCTGCCGTCGAGGCTCAAGCGACCCCGAATGTATTCAAAAGCGAGCAATACGGCTTTTCGTTCAACGTGCCCAAAGGGTGGACTACGGGCGACCCGAACAGCGTAGAGGGCGTGGATGCCTGGATATATGACGAACGGACCACAAATGGAGATTACGTCACCAGTTTTATCGTGATGGTGACCGATGGCGAGGGCATGGATAAGGTGACGGAGGCTCATCTTAAAAAATCATACGAGGCGAATTTTAAGGGAGTGAAAATCCTGTCATTTAAAAAGGAAAAATTTCAGGGGCTCCCGGCAATACGTGTCGAACACCTGCATCTCAAAGACGGATACCTTGTGCGGCAACTCCAATACCTTATGGATCGTAACGGTAAGGGGATTATTCTTACTTTTGGCGCACACAACGACAACTTTGAGGGGCATGAGAGCGATTTTAAAGAAATTCTCAGCTCGTTCAAGTTCTAGGGCAGAATACCCTCTCCGTATTCGGCGTTACCGATATCAGCAGGACAACCCACCTTTAGGAGTCTTGGGGGGAAATAACGTCTGTGCCTCTTGCAAGAACTTCCGTGAACCCTGTCACATATTGATGGACAGGGTTCACTCTGTAATTATTGCTTACTCGTGCCACGGCTTGCAGCGATACGACTTCCCCTTTTTTCTTTCTCTTCAAGAATCTTATCTTATTTCAATTTTCAACTCATTCCCGCCATTTCGAAATGCATTCTCCGTGCGGGTGATTTTAAATTTACGATTTCGCCAGAATTTTCACGACATTACCACGATATGAAGGCAATATAGTAATGAAATTTTATTATTCGTCTAGGGAACAGGACAACGTCGCGAATGGGGTTTATTCATTCTTGGATAAAGCGAACCTTTACACAAAAATCGTGATTTTCTTCCTTGTTAGTTCCCATCTTGTTCTAACCCCTTTTCTAATGTGATCAATCCTATTTCCCCATCCCGATATTGCGCTACAGCCAGCAAATCTTCCCGCACCCATGTCAAAAACAACGGGTATCGTTGTTTGCGCGCCATGCCCTCTTTCGTGGGGAAGTTGCGCTTAATATTCGCCAACAATGCCCCATCGCTCAGCCGCACAATATAAATCTGCACATCGTGTTTCCATTCTTCGCCTTCCTCAGATAGGCTGCGTCCAAGCAACGCCGCTTTCTTCCCGTCCGGAGAAAGGGCTATGCGAGTAACAGCACTCGATCGACTGCCCCTCCTGCCCCACTTGTGCGAAAAAAGGACTCTGGTTTTCCCGCTCTTTAAATCCACCGCGGAAAAAAGATCCCCGGCATTTCGGTGGAGCGTTTTCCCATCCGACATTTCCAACTGATCTATCTTCTGGGCCAGAAAATAAAGCTGCCCCTCGCGATATCTCGACTCAAACCACAGGCCAGTATAGGCGGCAAATTCACTTACATAAATGTCATATTGTTCATCCAGTGCGATGACATGCGGATTCCAGTTCTGCGTGTCGTAAACCACAAGGTTGCGCCACAATGGTTTTGCCTGATATTTAACATCAACCCCTATCAGATAAAACAAGCGGGACGCGTCCTGAGCGTACGTAACAGACATCCAAGAATACCAATGATTTATACCGCGAATTGTGTACAGGTCGCGGTGTACGCCGCTGTGCAGACGTACTTGTGACGCATGCACAAAACCGCTTGAGCCACCGTTGTCATCAAAATATAGCCAGCCGGATGCAACGTGCAGGTTTTCGCTCCGCGCATCAAACGCGATATCCAGAACCATCGTCGGGTCGCGCTGTTTTTGCGGGGTGAGGTATATGGGGAGGCGTTTGCGCGTTGCGACTTCGTAAATAGCCAAGTTTTTTTCTAACCCCTGGGTAGAACGCAACCGGGCCAGGGATCCCTCGCCTTCGGCACCTGCCCTGATTATGATCCCGTCTCTCGTCTTATCACTTTTTGCTGCGGCAAGGTATTTGCCATTGGGACTGAACCGCAGGATATCCGGAGAGATGGAGGGATCACTCCAAATGCAGGTGCGCGTTTTAAGATCCCAGAGATAGAGACCTCCTACTCCCCCTACAGCTAACAGCTGCCCATCGGGGGATCCTTGGATACTCCTTATTTCAGAGTCGTTGGAGAGCACGATTTCCAGCTGGGGTACCTCTGCCAATTTTTTTGCAGCTTCACGCGCATCGATACCCTTTTGCAGCCGCAGAAAAGGGGCCCCGAAGAATATAAGCAAAAGCACAACGGCTATGACTACGTCTAGATCCGGATCCTTTTTCTGCATTTCTCCCTTTTGTAGAGATATTGCAGATGCTTTTTCATATTTCTCAGAAAGCAGTTGTTTGGACCATCTAAACAACATCACCATTCCCAATCCCAACAAGAATGCTAGGATATTTTGAAGAGCGTAACTGATGCGCGGGAATATCGTAATAAAATGAAACGGGAACAGTAATGCAGCAAATAAGATGTGATCTAAACCGCCAACAACAGCCCAACCCTGAAGAAAAGTGAGGCAACGATGACTTAATCGCGAGTAGTACGCCCAGATAAAAGCAACATAGGGTAGGGAGGAGTATAAGAGCCGAAAAATAGTATCGACACCCTTTGTCTTTGCCGCGATGCCATCAATGAATCCCAGGAGACTATTCTCATCAACCCCAGCGATATTCCATCCGTACATCCTAACGAGAGTGACGATACAAGCATAGATCAGAAGAAAATTCCGGATTTTTTGAGACAGCTCCGCATTGATCTCCTTTTCTTCCATGCCCAGAGGTTCATCCGAAGGAATAGATGGGGAGGGCTGCGGAGACTCTGTTATTGCGTCCTGAGCGTCAAGCAAAGCGGAAGCTTTTTCCTCTGTTTCATCCAAAACGTGAGGTATTTCCTGTTTCTTTTCTTTTAAGATTTCTTGGGGAGCTATCTTGAATTTATCAGAAAACCAAACAAAAATAACAACAATCCCGACAAGGGTAAGGAGCATTTCCTGCCAATAGAAAAGAAATATCATCATAATCCCCCCGGGGTATCACAGAATCTAATTCGGCGACATCTAAAAAACATTACTATTTAATCTTCCTGTTTTTGCTGTGAAAACGAAAAAGCAGATAGTATTTTCACTAAACCTTACTTTTTCTTCCCTTTTGCTCCCATATTCCCCTTTTAAAAAGGCGGGAAAAACCTTGAACAGATAGATACGAACGATTAAAACAAATGAACCCGGCGCTGCCTGTTGCTGATAAGACGTTAGATTTAGATAAGATGAAATGGAGTAATACACAACACTAGAATATTTTGACAGTATAACTTTTATCATGATGCTTTGTTTTCGTCAAATTGTCTCGGGAATACCTTTATTTTCCACCTTGCATTAATCCCCTGCATATTGTATAAATCATACTGGGCGGTCCAATTTTGAGGAGGAATACACCATGGAGATACACCACCAGAAACAACCGCGTATTTATGAACGGGTTGTCGAGTCCATAAAGGCATCGATCGCGCGGCAGGAGCTGCAATCTGGCGATCCTCTTCCGCCGGAAAGACAACTGATGGAGGACATGGGGGTCAGCCGGAGTTCTCTGCGAGAGGGATTCCGCGTTCTGGAACTTCTCGGGCTGATAGAGAGCATCCCCGGTAAGGGGCGCTTTGTTCGGCACGTGCAGCGCTCCGGCACACAGTCCGGAGCCCTGCATCTGGAAAATGCAGCTATTTTAGAGCTTATGGAGGCGAGAAAAACACTCGATCCCGCCATGGCAGCCGAAGCCGCGCGCAGAGCAACAGCATCGGACATGACGCGGTTGCGGCGCATTATTGCGTCCACGCAGTCCGATCTGGAGACCCTATCCCACCGAGCTCAATCCGATTTTGATTTCCATCTCGCCATCGCAGATGCCACACATAACTTTCTCTTCTCCAACATCGTTCAAATGGAATTCAACCTCATAATGGCCACACACGAACATATTTATGGCTACCTCGTCAACAAAGAATCCTTTATAAAGGAACACACCAGCATGTACGAGGCTATTTTGGACCGCGACGCCGAACGAGCGAGCGCCGAGGCCACACACCACATCGACCGCATTTATAAAACACTGCACGAAGCCTTTGCGATGCAGGAGGAATAAACGAGCCCAATTTTCATCAAAACACATTTGCGGTCTGACCTGTCTGATTTCCATGAAAAACACCTGCATTATCGGGGCAAAGACCCCATAACTTAGGAGGGCAAAGATCATGAAAGAGCGCATTAGGAAACTGTTACCGGAAATCGAATGGATTGAATGCAAGGAGCTTCAGGACAAAGTGGTGGCCTGCTACGAGGACGCACTGGCTACAGGCGGCTGGCAGCCGGAGGACATGGACACAATCCCCTTTACTCTTCTTATCCCCGACTGCCCCTTTTCTTACTTAAACCACGTGCAGGGCGTGACACGCGTCGCCAAGAAATCGATGGACGAATTCAACACCATCTACGCCGCAATAGACCCCAAATTCAAAATGGACAGCGATCTTTTAGTCGCGGGCGCATTACTCCACGACGTGGGGAAGCTGGTGGAGTATGAAAAAAATGCGGAGGAGAAAACGGTCAAATCCCAGCTGGGAAAAGACCTGCGACACCCCTTTTCCGGCAGCATCATTGCTATGCGCAACGGATGCTCCAGCGCGATCGCGCATATCATCGCCAACCATGCGCACGAGGGAGACGGAACATTGCGCAGCCCGGAAGGCGTCTTAGTGAACAAAGCGGACTTCATGAATTTTGAGGGCATCAAATCGTTCCTCGGCATGAAATAAACCACTGGATATACAAGAGTCCTAGAGGGGGGAATCGCAAAGATGGGTAAGACAATGATCATGAAGATTATGGAAAGGGCCTCGGGGAAAACGGTTCAACTGGGAGACCGCGTCTGGTGCAATATCGACTGGTCCACCGCCAGAGATTTTGGAGGGGCCAACTGCGTCTTGCAATTTGAGGAGATAACGGAGAACAAGGGAAAGGTTTGGGATCCGGACAAGGTCGCTTTCACCTTCGACCTTCAAGCCCCCTCCCACTCGGAGAAGGTATCGGCCAATCAAAAAATCATCCGTGAGTTCGCCAAGAAACAGGGGATCAAACACGTCTACGATATTAACTGGGGCATCGGGCAACACGTACTGCTTGAAAACGGAAAGGTCAAACCGGGGGACGTCATCCTCGGAACGGACAGCCACATGAATCTTTTGGGTGCCGTCGGTGCGTTTGCCACAGGCGTCGGCAATACGGATATCGCCGCTTCTTGGCTCAATGGAACGAACTGGTTTCGCGTGCCGGAGACGATGAAGATCGAAGTTACGGGTGAGTTTGCCCCCGGCGTCTGCATGAGGGATTTTTTGACGCTTCTCGTTGGAGACTTGGGCGCAGGCGGAATGGATTTTCTCGCCGTCGAGTTTACCGGCCCGACGATTGAAAAAAGCACCCTCGCAGACCGCATCACTCTCTGCTCCATGGTGACTGAGATGAGCGGAAAGATCGGACTCATTATGCCCAGCGGAGAGGTGCTGAAATGGCTCGTGGAGCGTGCGGGGCCGGAAGTAGAAACGCGCGTTCGCGAACTGGCGGCGGATGCGGACGCCCCCTACTGCGAGGTTCGCAAGTATGACGTATCCAAACTGGAACCGATGGTTTCGTGCCCCGATTCTCCGGATAACGTCAAAAAGGTTCGAGAAGTCCAAGGAGCCGCAGTCGATCAGGTTCATATCGGATCGTGCTCCAACGGCCGATTTGAGGATATCCAAGCCGCCTTTAACGTTTTGAAAAAAGCAGATTTTAAAGTGAGCGATAAAGTGCGTACGATTATCACCCCAAGCACACGTGAGGTCATGCTTCAATGCGCCAAGGCGGGAATGATCGAAAAGTTTTTAGAGGCGGGCGTTGTCTTTACCAACCCAACCTGCGCATTGTGTACCGCAGAGCACTATGGAGCGCTCCCGTCCGGCGATGTGGGGTGTTCGACGACCAACCGTAACTTTATCGGCAAAGTGGGCAAGGGAAGCCACACCTACCTGATGAGCCCCATGACCGCTATGGCGACGGCAGTAAGGGGAGTCATCACCGATCCCAGAGATATCTTGTGCCAATAAAGGGAGGGACAGACGATGAGTGAAATTCTAAAAGGACGCGCTTGGGTATTTGGAGATGACGTCGACACGGATTTAATCTATCACAATAAATACTTAGCGGAGACGGACCCGGCTAAAATGCCGCAGTATGCGTTTGAATACTACCCCGGAAAAGAGCACTACGTTAAGGAAGTGAAGGCAGGGGATTTTATCGTCGCCGGTAAAAATTTCGGATGCGGCTCCAGCCGAGAACACGCGGTCTATTGCCTCAAAGAGGCGGGGATTCCCGTCATTTTGGCGGAGACGTGTTCCCGTATTTACTACCGCAACGCCATTAATAACGGCTACCCCGTCCTCTTCGTCAAGGGATTTTCCGATGCGATCAAAAAGGGAATGATCCAAGACGGAGATATGCTTGAGGTGGATATTGCCACAGGAACGATTACCGATACCACCAACGGCAACAGCTTTCACGGTGATGCCGTCAGCGACTTAGAGAAGGATATTATGGCGGCAGGTGGGCTTATCCCCTACCTGAAAAATCAAGCGAAGCAATAATTGAAGAGGAATAGAAGGGGCGATACGACGATGGGCAAGACATTCGCGGAAAAAGCTCTGGCAAAAGCAGTGGGCCACCCTGTATCCTGCAACGAAGTCGTAACAGTAGAACCGGATTTTTGTATGAGCCACGACAACGCGGCTCCCATAGCGCGCACATTTAAAAAAATCGGGGTTAAAAACGTCTGGAAGCCGGAGAGACTCGTCTTTATCATGGATCACGCTATCCCCGCCCCCTCCAGCGAACACGCCGTCAACCACAAAGAGGCGATGGAGTTCGCGCAGGAACAGGGCATGAAATATTTTTACGGCGTTACCAGCGATGGAGGCGTCTGCCACCAGAAGATGTGCGAGGAGGGATTTGCGCTCCCCGGGTTGATCCTGATCGGAAGCGACAGCCACACCTGCACCTACGGAGCCTACGGAGCCTTCTCCACGGGCATCGGGCGATCCGAGATGGCGGCGGCGTGGGCGACAGGTAAAATCTGGTTTAAGGTGCCGGAGAGCATGAAGGTCACTCTGACCGGGAAATTTAAAAAGGGCGTATCCGCCAAAGATCTCATCCTGAAGCTGATCGGCGATGTCAAAGCGGACGGCGCGGACTATATGAGCGTTGAATTCCACGGAAGCGGCATTTTGGATATGTCGATAGCAGAAAGAATGACTCTCTGCAACATGGGGATCGAATTCGGCGCCAAGAATGCCGTCTGCCCTCCTGATGAAAAGGTTATGGCGGCCATCAAAGACATCGAAAAAGCGAGCAACTGGGAGCCGCTCTGGGCCGATGACGATGCCGTCTACGCACAGGAGCTCCACTACAATCTGGATGAATTGGAACCGGGCGTAGCCAAGCCACACAAGGTGGATAACTACGCCCCCATTGAAGAGGTAAAGGGAACGCCCATCCATCAGGCGTTTTTGGGCAGCTGCACCAATGGACGCATCGAAGACCTGCGCGCCGCCGCCGCCATTTTAAAGGGGAAGCGAATTGCCGTGCGCACCATCGTCATCCCCGCCTCGTGGGTCGTCTATCGGCAGGCCATGAAAGAGGGACTATTGGATATTTTTCTGGATGCGGGGTGCGTCATCTGTAATCCCGGCTGCGGCCCCTGCATGGGAAACCACGAGGGAAACCTGGCCCCCGGTGAAGCGTGCATCAGCACGGCAAACCGCAATTTTAAAGGCCGTATGGGGGACAAGGAGAGCTTTATTTATCTCGCAAGCCCCATGACCGTCGCCGCGTCCGCCCTCAAAGGCGTCATCAGCGACCCTCGGGAGGTGCTGTAACATGAAAATCCAGGGCAAAGTATGGAAGTACGGGGACGACATCAACACGGATGTCCTCTTCCCGGGAAAATACACGTACACGATCAAGGAGCGCTCCGAAATGGCCAAGGTCGCCGGGGAAGATCTCGACCCCGACTTTAACCAAAACGCGGCACCGGGCGACATCATCGTCGGGGGGAAAAACTGGGGGTGCGGCTCCAGCCGGGAGCAAGCCGTCACTTGCCTCAAAGAGCGCGGCATCGGAGCCATTATCGCCAAGAGCTTCGCCCGCATCTACTACCGCAACTGCCTGAATGAAGGATTACCCATCATTGTATGCCCCGCTGCTGTGGAGGCCATCGTAAAAGGGCAAACCATCGCTATCGATTTTGATAAAGGCGAAATTCACGCGGACGGCAAGACGTTTACCTTTGCACCCTACCCTGATTTCGTCCGGGGTCTGATTGAGGACGGCGGACTCATCCCCCACGTGAAAAAATCGCTGGGGCTCAACTAGAAGGAGGCACATCATGGATCATATGGAGTTTAAGACCCTTGACGCAGCGGAGGCACGCGCAAAAGCAGAGGCCATCCTTAGATCACTCCCCGGGCTTTCTGTGGCGACAAACGGAGAAAACGGCTACCCCGATTTACGGGCGCTCGCCATCGGACACGTAGACGATGTTCAAACCATTTGGTTTTCAACGAGCTCCTGCTCCAAAAAACTGAAAGAGCTGGCGGCAGACCCACGCGCCACGCTCTACGGCTTTGACATGAAGAGTATGGGCGAGTTTCGTCTCTTCGGCTCCTTTGAGGTGCTAACCGATGCGGCATCGCGCAAAAAAGTCTGGAAGGACGAGTACAAAGCATACTGGCCGGACGGAATAGATTCGCCGAACATGACCGTTCTTAAATTCACAACAAAATCGGGCATCTACGCCTCCTTTGGCGAAACGGGAACCTTTGAATTCTAAAAATCTGAAAGGGGTTTTTAAAATGGCTCGCAACGTGATGAAGGTCAAGGAAAACAAGGATCGCTACAAGGTTTGTTATATGGCGGGGGATGATTCCGGCTTTGATATGATGGAGGGAGCCCTCCTCGTTCTGGAGGCGATGGATCTCCCCATCGACTGGGTTCGCGCGGACTTGGGGTGGTGCATGTGGGAAAAATCCGTCAAAAAATACGGCGAGGGAGACCCACGCTGCAACACCGTGCCGCCGGAGACGATAGAGAAAATCAAAAACACCGACGCTACCCTGATGGCGGCGATCACCTCCAAGGCCGGAGTAAAGGGCTTTAAGTCGGCGATTTTGCAGATGCGGCAGCTCTTTGATCTGTATATCAACCTCCGCCCCGCTAAAACGCTCCCCGGCATCGGAACGCCCCTTAAAGGGGATCCCAAAATTGACATCGTGATGTTCCGGGAAAACACGGAGGATCTCTACGCCGCAGTTGAATTCTACCCCCTCCCCAAAGAGCATTTTGACCTGCACCCGGGGATGGAGCGCTTTAAAAAGTGCTCCGAAGTCGCCGTATCGTGGCGCGTCTTTTCAAAAGAGGGGTGCGAGCGCATCATCCGCGCCGCCTTTGAATACGCCAAGGAAAACGGACGTAAAAAAATCCACTGCTGCAACAAGGCCAATGTGATCCGCCAAACGGATGGAATGATGAAGCGCCTCTTCCTTGAGATAGGCAAAGAGTACGAGCAGTACGGCATTCAGGCGATAGAGGAAAATGCCGACGCGACCGCTATGTGGCTGATCAAAAACCCGCAGGAATATGAAGTGGTTGTAGCGAGCAACGTCTTTGGTGACATCCTCTCCGACGAAGCCAGTCAGTTGACCGGCGGATTGGGCTTTGCCCCCAGCGGTAATATCGGGCAAGATACGGCATTATTTGAACCCAGCAGCGGATCGGTTCCCAAGTACGCCCACCAGTACCGCGTCAATCCGTGCGGCATGCTGCTCACAGCAAAAATGATGCTTGAATACCTCGGATTGAACGCGCACGGAGCGAAAATTGAAAAGGCCATCGGAGAAGTCCTTGTGGAAAACAAAGACAAAACGCTCAGCTATGATGTGCTGCGCGATTTCCGAGGCGACCCCAACTGGGAGAAAAACGCCGCAAGCACGATCGAAATGGCGACCGCTATCGCTCAAAAGATAGACCCCTCCTTCACGGGAGAAAAATTGGAAAAAGCAAAGGCAAAAGTGAAGGATATGTGCGACTGGAACAAATGCCTCGGTTTTGACGAATAACTTGAGGCAATAGTATAGCAAAAGGGGAGCCTTAAGGCTCCCCTTTTGCTATACTATATCTAATATTAAAAAGGACAAAAATGGAGGGAATAAAATTGAAGCCACTGATCGGTATTACAACCGGAAATAGCGCCGCCAATGAAATACGTTTTGTCCCTGAAACAGGAGGGACCTATCCTCGGCTGCAAACGCTGCCGACAACCTATATCCATGCCGTTGAAGATGCGGGGGGCGTTCCCGTCCTCCTTCCTATTGTCGATCAAGAGGAGACACTGTACGGAATGATCGAACACCTCTCCGGAGTCGTTTTCAGCGGAGGAGTGGATGTCGCTGCATGGCACTATGGAGAGCACGTCCGCATCGGACATGGGGCAATTGATGAGGAAAGAGACCGCCACGAACTCAATCTGCTCCGCCGTGTTTTATACCAGACGAACATCCCCGTGCTGGGAATATGCCGCGGAATGCAACTGCTGAACATCGGCACAGGGGGAACGCTCCATCAGGATCTCCAAACCGCACTCAAAAGCGCCTTTATCGCCCACTCCATACCGGAGTTACTTCGCATGGATACATTGATCCACGAGGTCAATTTAAATACGGGCTCCAAACTCCATCAGATCATCGGGGAGACGAGGGTGATGGTTAACAGCTTCCACCACCAAGCCGTCGAAGAGCTTGGAAACAACTTCAACGCCTCCGCTTTTGCACCGGATGGCGTTGTTGAGGCCATCGAAATGCAGGGAGATCGCTTTGTCCTCGGCGTTCAGTGGCACCCGGAGGCACTCACCAATAAAATGCAGGAACACGCCAAGCTCTTCTCCGCCTTTGTTGAAGCATGTACCGCAGCACACGCATAAAAAGAACACTGCAAGTAAAAACCCCCAACGCCTTAGGCGTTGGGGGTTTTTACTTGCTGAAATGAACGTTTCAATTCCTTGGCTTTAAGGCAAGGTCAGCAGTTTCACTTTCTCCGCATCGCTCGGCTGCCCCGTTATAAAGCGGAAATTAAATTCGTGAACGGAGGTGGTTTCCACTCCTATTTCCTTAATATCCGTAAGAAGCAGAAGCATCCGAGACAAAAAGAGGCGATCCCTCCCGCTCCTGATTGATTTTCGAGCGTCATCGGAGAATAGTTTATCCCAGGCAAAGCCGCGCAGCTTTTCCACATCAAAATAAATAAACTCCGATAGGGTCCGGTTGGCGATCAAATCCGCTACCAACTGGCCGGAGGTATTCAGCGGCGTGTTCAATTGGCTCGAATCTATCCACCCCAAAAGAACCTGATCCTTGCGAAGTGCCAGCAGAAGGTTTTTGCCGCCGGCCTTGTTCGGCATGTTCACCGTATAGACGGCATCCCAGCCCTGAGGGGTCGTCCTCTTATACCGTTTTGAGGCGTTGTTTTTCTGCATGTAACCGGATAGGTATTGATCCAGCAGCGCAACAGCCGCAGCGTCTCCCTTTGTCAGAGCCAGATAGTACGAGCCCTTTTCCAGCTTTTCCCCGGCGCTGACAAGACTGACGGTGTTAAAGATTTTAAACAAATTCCCGTTGGGATCTCTCTTTTTCAAATAAGAGAGAATATTTTTCGCTTCCTCAAATGGATTCTTCCCTGAAGCATTTTTTGCGTTGTTATATTTTTTAGAGGCGACGTCAAGCCAGAGCGCTGTGGGCAATTTATTTTCATCGATCGCGCGTTGGATACGAGACGGAGCGAGGTGCCAAGCGGAAGCCATAAAAGGAACTTGTCCGCCCGCACTCAAAAACGCACCCTCTGCAAGCGGCTGAGACAATCCCGCCGCATCCGCAGACGAAATAACCAAATCAGGGAGATTGGTAACGACTCTCAGATCCCAGCCGTTATCTTGCATCGTGATTGAACTCTCAAAACGAACCACTCCGGTTTGCGTTTTATAAGGCAAAACCTCTTCCATCTTCGGCTGAATCGTCTCCATCAACTCTTTTCCCACTTGAAGCACAACGGAGTTTTCCCTTGGCAGCGCTCTCTTTTCCTCGTGGCGAAGCGACGGTGTCCCCAAAGCCCGAATCATTTCTCCCAAACCTGATTCTCCTGATATCAGCAATAAATTCCCTCGTGCCGTTATTTCTAGATCCACATCATCCAAATGGTATTCGCCCTTCCCCGCCTTGGGAGCCGTAATCTCAAAGAAGGGGACATCCATA
>JAGPAO010000144.1 GCA_018063805.1 Synergistaceae bacterium
GAACGGGGCGGATGTGGTCTACATGATCAAGGATAATGAAGGACATGGTTTCCATAACGAGGAAAACCGCTTTGATTTCTACAGGGCCATGGAGGAATTCTTCCAAAAACACCTTGGATTAAGATAATCAATCGCGAAAGGAGAACGTATCGACTGTGGAAAATGACGGGATCAAAAGATGCGATTGGGCTAATACGGGAGAGCTGGAAAAGAATTATCACGACATGGAGTGGGGACGCCCACTCCATGATGAGAGGAAGCTCTTTGAATTACTCCTATTAGAAGGACAACAGGCGGGGTTGAGCTGGTCTACGATCCTCAAAAAAAGAGAAACGATGCGGGAGGCCTTTGATCAATTCAACCCCTCCGTCATCATGACTTATGGGGAGAAAAAAACAGAAGAGTTGATGAACAATCCGGGCATTATCCGAAACCGACTCAAGATCAAGAGTGTGGTTGAAAACAGCAAAGCCTACTTTAACCTTGTGGAGAAGCACTCCGGTTTGGATCATTTTTTATGGAGCACCATCGACTATCAGCCGATCAAAAATCACTGGTCCGCTCAATCCGAAGTGCCATGCAGCACACCGTTATCGGAGAAAATCAGTGCGGATCTAAAAAAATTAGGGTTTAAGTTTGTCGGTCCAACGATTATTTACGCTCTGATGCAATCGACGGGAATGGTCAATGACCATCTGACAAGCTGCTACCTGTACAATCAGTATTAAATCTTTAAATCGTGCTTTAAAACCCACCCAAACGCACCGGAGGGGAGAATGACCTGACACCATGTTTTTTGATACAAACGGTCGATCTCCCCTTCATCAAGCACAATCTGCAATTCCTCGCCGTTGTGCCAAAGGAGGACGATGATGCCGCTCCCTCTCATTTCCGGATTGAGGATATGAACGGCCTCCCCTTTTTTAAAATCGATATCCGTCTTGCCCTGTACTTTCACCGTGATATTCCGGGTCAGCCTTGCCGCATGTCGATCCGTCTCAATCCATTCTCTTTTCACCATCACTTTGCTCTTTTTGGGAAGCACCTCAACAATAGCAGAGCGATTGGAATGTTCCGCACGCACGGTTAGATCCGGAACAATAGTATAGGCACGGTATCCTCCATTGGGAAGCAACCCCTGCTCCGTGTCAAACGTAAGGGACGTCTCTTTTTTTAGAATGGGTTTTTCCTTTAAAAAACGGCCGATGACAAGGCCGGATGCCCCCAAACCGATGCTCTTCCCCTTTGTTTCGGCCCCATGAGTGGCAATGCCGATGACGCCCCCCCGGTCATTAAAAATAGGACTGCCGCTAAACCCCGGTGAAATGGGTGCCGAAATTTGAATCATCTCAAGATCCGTTCCTTTCACGGCAGTAAGCGCCCCTGTGGATAGAATGTGCGGCATGCCTTTAGGTGTTCCGACAACAGAGACATCCGAACTAATGGGGGGAATGCCCGTTGCAATCGACAAAGGAACGGAATCCTGAATGGGCATACTGACCTCTAAGAGAGCTAAATCCCACTGCGGTGCCTGCGCAACAATGCGAATCACCGGATAAATCCTCTCGTCCTTCATTTGGATAAACATCTGGCGAGAATCCTCTATGACATGAAAATTGGTTAGGACATGCCCGCCACCGTCAACAAAAAAACCGGTCCCTCGATTTCCCTTTTCATCGTCACTTTGAGCGTAGACTGTGACGACGGAAACGGAGGCTTTTTTCAGAATTTCAGCCGGGGTCAAGCGGGGTCCCGTCGGGGTGACCCAACCCGGATGACCGCTGTTATCTTTTGTTTCTTGTTGCAGAGTACTATTAACAGCCGATGTTCCAATCCGGAAAGAGAAAGCCAACCCAACAAAGATCAGCAGCACAAACGGCAGGAACAAATAATATAAACGCCGGGTAGATTGAGGTTTTTCGGGTACAAAAGCATCTTCGGCGACAGGTTGATCAATATTCTTTTTCTGCGGCTGCCAGCGTTCCTGCTCATCCTGTTCCCATGGTACCGGATCGGACACAGCAGCAACGTCTGAGGCAACAGGCTCATCAGCGGAAATCGTCTGCGCCTGTTCCTGCTTCTTCCAAAGCTCTTGCTCTTCCTGCTCCCACGGTGCTAGATTAGGCATAACAACCCGTATCCGTTCCTATTTTGAAAGCATCCGAGCAAGCCAATTTTCCCGCACTCCCATGGCTCCCGTGGGGCACATTTCGTGGCAGCAAAGACAGGCAACACATGCCTTTAGATTGATTTCCGGAAGGGGGTGCATTGTGATGGCATTGACGGGACAAACATCGCGGCAGATGTTGCAGCGAATGCATTTTGATGCATCCAACTCGGGCTTGAGAGAAACCAAGCCGTGTGCCAAACCTCGCAAAAAAGTGGGGAGAAGGCGAAGCCCACCGGAGGATTTTTTAAAACCGGCTATCGGCAGTTCATCCCACTGCGCCCCAACAAGGTCTATCTCCGACATAGAAAAGGGACCGCCCAATCTATCGGCTGCTGCTTTAAGCAGCGGGATGTCCATTGGGTTACGGTACCCCATGATGACAGCAGCCGCGATATCAATCGCCAGCGCATTGTTTCCCGCTAAAACCCAACCGACGCTCCGCGGTGTGCCGTGCGAAGGACCATTCCCCTCCATTGCCACGATAGCATCCAGAACGTGGAATTCAGGGCGCCTCACTTCAAAAAGATCCACGATCGCGTCCGCCAAATGCCGCTTGGAGGGGGATTGATGCGCCTTTTTGCGCGTCTGCGTATCGGCAATTCCGAAAATATTTTTAATACAGCCCGTTATCTCCGTCTCCACATGCGTTTTCATCTTCGCCACGTTGACACAAAAGGAAGCATCTCGGTAGCGCAAGGCTACTCTGGGAGAGTGAAGAACCTTAAAAGCCCCCTCTGCCTCTGAGTAGCCCTTGTCAGAGAGCGGCCCGACCGTTATTTCCTCCTCCGCTGCCATCGCCGCTACGCCGGTTATATCAAAAAGCCGCTGAAAACCGGAAACATGGACATAGCCGGGGTTATCCGCGATATGAAGCGATACATCCTGATTTTGCCGGCGCAGGGTGCATGCCACCCCTCTTAAGACTTCCGGATGGGTCGTCACCGCGTCCTCAGGGCGTCTGGGAGCGAGCAAGTTGGTCTTAAGCAGTACATCTTGCCAATCCCCCGATACCATGCCTCCCGCGCGTTCCACAGCAAGGGACACGGCCTCCTCTACCCGCTGCGATTCATAACCGATACAGCGAGCGATCCCCACCGCACAACGCGGAGTCGCACTCATGCTTGCAATTCCTCCTGTTCTTTTAACCATAAACAGAAAGAGCGAATGCAACAATCGCCGCAAGCAGGTTTTCGCGCATGGCAAACCTGTCTTCCGTGTTCAATTAAGTTCAAGTGCGCCCCTCGAAAACGATCCGGGGGCAGAATGCCCTCCAGATACACCTGTGTCTTCTCCGGAGACATTTTTTTAGGAACCCACCCCAGCTTATGGCTCAAACGATCCACGTGGGTATCCACCGGAAATGCAGGCATGCCCAAATCGAAGACAAGCACGCAGGCAACCGTTTTAGGCCCGATACCGGGCAGAGCCCCTAAGAAATCTCTTGCCCGCTGCGGCTCCCATTGCAGCATCGCGTCAATGGAATAAGCCCCAAACTCCGCGTGGATGAGGTCTAATATCTGCTTCATTCGCTCGGATTTCGTCTTTCCAAGCCCGGCAATACGAATGAGCGATTCAATTTCCTCCGCCTCCAAAGCGGCCACTTGATCCCATCTCGGATAAAGCCTCTTTAAATTTGCAAAGGCAATATCTCGATTGCGGTCATTGGTATTTTGCGAGAGAAGAATCAGCATCAACCCATCCAAAGGCTCCGCCTGTTTGAACTCATCCGCCGGACGCGCTTCATAACCAAGGGATTTTTCCAGGGCATCCAAAGCACTCAATATATCGGCTAGAGGTGCGTATTCTTTCGCCGTTAATTCTTTTTTTTCAGTCGCTTTATTCGGCGAAATCTTCTTCTCCTTCATGATCAGCATCCTTGTCTGAGTCACCATATTTCTTCGAAATTTCTTGCTTTAACTTTGCGGCGCGTTCGATCCAATCAAACAGACAGTGCTCCACCTTACCGTGGATCGTCTCGTCTGAGTAATTCCCCTCCGCATCCGCAACGCCGGCGGGAATACCGGTCAAGATTTCAATACCCTCATCAATCGTCGCCACCGTCCACACGTGGAATTCCCCTTTTTCAACAGCATCCAACACGTCATGGCTCAGCATCAAGTGGCGCACATTCTGTACCGGAATCATCACTCCCTGGCTTCCCGTAAAACCACGCACCTTGCAGTAGCTGAAAAAACCCTCTATTTTTTCATTCACGCCGCCAATGGGTTGGATATTCCCAAATTGATCAACGGAACCCGTCACCGCAATGTCCTGCCGAAGAGGAACTCCGGAGAGGGCGGATAACAGGCAATAGAGTTCCGTAGACGAGGCACTGTCTCCCTCTATACCGCTATAGGTCTGTTCAAAGGCAATGCGCGCTGTCACTGAGATGGGCATGTGCTGTGCGTATTTTTTCCCGAGGAAACTGGAAAGGGTCAACAACCCCTTATTGTGAATCGGACCGGTCATCTTCACTTCGCGCTCAATATTAACAATTCCATCCTGCCCCGTAAAGACATTGGCGGTGATTCGAACCGGGTGCCCAAATGCGTGATCTTCGAGGGTGATCACTGTCAAACCGTTGATTTGCCCGACAATGGCACCATCGGTATCTATTCGGATGACGCCTGTTTCAAAAGCGCGCAGATAACGCTCTTCGATCAAATTGACTCGGTACAACCGTTCCTCAATCGCCTTGCGAACGTGCATGCGCGTCACTTGGCTTGCCTTATCGACACGGGCCCAAGCGGTAGATTCCACTAAAATTTCCGACATCTTGTTGAATTGAGTGGACATTCTGTTTTGATCTTCCACCTCGCGGGCGCCCCATTCAATAATTTCCGCCACCGCTTCGGC
>JAGPAO010000145.1 GCA_018063805.1 Synergistaceae bacterium
TCCAGCAAAAGGCGATATCGCGTAAAGACCCTAAGGGGAGATACTCCATAATCTCATACCAGCGTGCGGAAGCCGCATCAAACCCGACATCCAAAATGGAGACGAGCTGATGGGGGTTCTCCCGGCTGAGGGCCCATATTTTATTGAGAACCTCTTGTTTGGGGGCCATGGCATTGCGGTAGAGTTTGAGGATGAAATCCTGTCCTTCTTTTTGTATGAGGTACAAATCCGCCTCTGACCCCTTAGTGGGAAGAGGTTTGGTGACGAGGTATTCCCGAAAATGCATCAGCTGTCCCAGCAAGATGTTCCGTTGCTGCGGCTCGATCAATTCTCTTATCGTTGTTTCTGCGTTAAGCGGATCTTCTCTGAGAGTGTGGAGTGGATTGTTAGTGTTATCCATGATCATCCGCTCCGGATACAAAATATCTTCAGCATATTTTCTCTGCCTCTCCGCTTCTTTTGAGCTGCTGCATCAATATAGCAGTTGATTGTGATGTCCATCTCTATTCTTCCTTTATTCTATGCGTGCAAGTAAAAATTCGTATATATTTATGTATTCTACACGTATCTTTCGGATATTCTTTAAAATATCTTTTTTGCCGGCAAAACTCATTGCTTTCGATATAAATTATATCACTGATATGCTATACTTAAGCGATATAATCAGACTCGAAGCTTTATTCAAGGGCTGATTGCAACGGATGATATTGTATCAATCTCTATGGACAGCGTTATTCTTTGAGGATCATTGTTCTCCGTTTTTTCGTGAGTGATTATTAAGGAGGAATTTTTAAATTATGTGGCTTCTACTATTGGGGATCATCTATGTACTGAGTATTTTAATTGTGGGATTCTTTTACTTAAAAGAATTTAAAAGACGGCAGGGATTGGAACTGCAGCTTAAAACTGTTTTGTTTGAAGGGAAAAAAATTGACTTAACCCACACCCTTTTAGTGGATGGGAACACTCCGACCGATGGAATTTGGCATACAGTGAGCTCTATTTTCGAAAAATTGCGTGAAATTTTATTTCTGGTCTTCAAAAAAATACAGTCCGTAATGATGGAAATATATGCGTTCGACCGTGGCTTTAAGCGGCTTGCGGAAATATTCTCGGTGATGCGCAGAAGCGTTCATCTGGGGCAGATCGCTATCGAGGCGGTACAAGATTCCACACGTAAACAAGATTCCACTGTCAAATCAGTGACAGAAGTCAGCAACACACTGTACGGATTGGTAGAAAATCTCAAAAATGTAAGTGATGATATTGCTGATAAAGCGAGCACAGGCGTACAAGAAATGCAATCCATGTCCGGCGGAATTTCAGGAATCGGCAAGGAAATGCAAGGCATGCTCCAAGTAAGCGAACAACTCAATAAAGATGCGGAAACTGTCCGCACGGTTGTCAGCTCCATTACCGATATTGCGGAACAGACCAATCTTTTAGCTCTTAATGCATCTATTGAAGCAGCAAGAGCGGGAGAGGCCGGAAAAGGGTTTGCCGTTGTCGCAGAAGAAGTTCGTAAATTGGCCGATGAAAGCAAACATGCCGTCAGTTTGATTTCAAGTACGCTCGAAAACTTGGTGGAACAGGTGAACCAGACGACCCAAAAAACACGCTCTGTCTCGGATAGAGTGGACACTTCCGTGAATGAAATGACGCGCGTCACGGAGGCCATCACCTATATTCTAAACAGCATCCAAGATGTCGGTTCTTCCGCACAAAAAATATCCCAGACGGCAGGAGAATTGGCAGAGGCATCACACACATTAGATGAAAACTCCATTGCATTAGTAGAACGAAGCAATGAGGCATTAAAGCAGTTCAGAACCATCGACAATGACTTAGTGCCTATGGAAAAGCAGACAAAAACATTGTTGGAGAGAACCGGCAACTCTGTTGAAGTAGCTGAGGATTTAATCCGGCAACTTGCCCTCGTCCGCATGTACCGCAACAACGACTTTGTCTTGTTAGCGGAAAATGCGATAGCCTCTCATAAAGCGTTTCTTCAAAATATGAGAAACGGCGTTGAATCAGGAGCCTATTTTGATCTTGAAGGTTCTTCCGATCGCTGCGGTTTGGGTATTTTTATGCGGTTTGGCACAAGACCGGATGCAGTGGATAAAAGACTTTGGGATGAAACCATTAAAGTGCACGGAGATTTCCATGACCTCTATCACCACGTCTTGGACGCAAGTCTATCGGGTGATAAAGCACGCGCACAGGCACTATGCCATGATGCAGAGCGTGTGAGCTATAAAGTCATTGAGAACTTAAACACGATGAAAAAACTTTGCAGCGCAAAACAAGGAATGCTCACAGCCGGAAATTAAGCACGCAATGAATGTGTGTCAAATAAATTTCTTTCGAGTTCTTGACACACATTCAATAAAATGCTATAAAAACTGAGTTTTAATTTTGATATGTGAAGGGGTACGCATTTGATGTTGATTCTATCGCTGGCAACAATCTCTAATTCTGGATCTCGCTCTCTGTCCTCCTGCTCTACCGGAGGTCAGTTATTCGTTGCTCGGTCCAGCCAGCGCTGTTATTCACCTGATACAAGTCAATTGTAAGCACCAAACAAGACTTGATAAAGAAAAGCGAAGGGGCCGAGAAATTCTCGGCCCCTTTTGTTTTATTAAAACGCAACTTAATCCTGGAGGTGTATTGTAATGAATCACTATCTTTTAACGCCCGGCCCCGTTGCATCACCCACTGAAGTTTTACGAGCACAGAGCAAGCCCCTTATTGGACACCGAGGAGCACGTTTCTCAGAACTTTTCCTTGGTATTGAGAACAAGTTAAAACAACTGCTTGATACGGATCAGCCCATTGTTGTCATTCCCTCGTCCGGAACGGGAGCACTTGAGTGTTTAACTTCCAATTTTATCACGGCACAAACGCACGTCCTCTCCGTCTCATGCGGTGTTTTTGGCGATCGCTTTCGAAAAATCGCGGCTCTTACCGGCGCAACCATCGTCCCCGTTGATGTACCCATGGGGGAAAGCGTCTCCCCCACCTTGGTTGCGGAGGCTGTAGCCGCTCATCCGGAGTGTACCGTTCTTCTGTTGACGCAGAATGAGACCTCCACTGCCGTCGTCAATCCGATAGATCAAATCATCGCCGCACTTCCGGAAACGAACCGCCCCTTGGTTTTAGTGGATGGAGTCAGCTCCGTTGGAGCCATGCCCTGCTTCCCTCAAAAATGGGGCGTGGACGGTTTGGCCTTTGCCTCGCAAAAGGGATTATTAACCCCCCCCGGCCTCGGTCTCGTTTGGCTCTCGCCCAAAGGATGGAATGCCATAAAAGATATTCCGTGCCCAAGCTACTATTTTGACTTAAAGATCCAGTTAAAGGAGTTGGACAGCCCTGCTCCCGCGAATCCTTACACTCCCCCCGTCTCCCTCTTTTACGCTTTGGATGAGGCTTTGGATGAGATATTGGCGGATGGATTGGACACATGGTTTGCCGCCAGAAAGCGCTACGCTAGGGCTTTTGCCGCAGGGCTTGAATCTCTTGGCTTTGACATGCTTGTGCAAAAGGCTGATGATCGCTCCCCCGGCGTAACGGCGGTTAAACTGAAAAATGCCCCTATCAAAGAGGTCAGCAAACAGCTTGCCGCTATGGGATTGGAAGTAGCCGGAGGGCAGGGGAAATTAAAGGGAGAAATCATACGCATCGCCCACTATAACGATTTTAGATGGCCGGAACTCTGCCTCGTCCTCGGCTCCCTTTACGCCGCAATGGGAGAAGCCCGCCCCGCCAATGGGGATTTTATCGCTCAAGCGTGGAAAACATGGAATGAGGGGACAAAGTGATGGAAAAGACAAACGGGAAAAAATGGAACGTACTCGTCGCAGAACCTCTTGGTAAAGAGGGCGTTGATATTCTAAGCGCAGCCGCGGACGTACAGCTCTTTGAGGAGACAAGTCTGACGCGCGAAGAGTTGCTTGCCCGGCTCCCGGAGATGGACGCCGTTTTGACGCGAAGCGCCACAAAAATGGATGCGGAGGCACTGGACTGCACGGATCGTTTGAAGGTCGTCGGACGCGCGGGTGTAGGGGTGGACAACGTGGATTTGACGGAGGCCAGCCGCAGAGGCGTGGTCGTTATCAACGCGCCCACGGGAAACACGCTGGCTGCAGCGGAGCACACCATGGCGCTGATGCTCTCCCTCGTTCGAAAGGTGCCGCAGGCCCATCAGTCCATCCTTGAGGGAAAGTGGGATCGGAAAAAATTCGTCGGCCGTCAGCTCAGCGGCAAGCGACTGCTGATCATCGGACTGGGGCGCATCGGGCTCCAAGTTGCCATTCGCTGCCGCTCCTTTGGAATGGAAGTTGTCGCCTACGATCCCTTCATGTCCCCCAAAAAAGCGGAATCGCTGGGGATCACCCTGGTGACCGACCTACAGGGAAGCGCCGCCATGGCGGATGTGATCACGCTCCATCTCCCCATCACCTCCGAGACGCGCAACTTATTCGATGAAAAAATGCTGCGTGCCGTCAAGCCGGGAGCGTTTATCATCAACTGTGCCCGTGGAGGCGTGGTGAATGAAATTGCCTGTGCAGAGGCTGTGCGCGAGGGACGGTTGGCGGGCGTTGCTTTTGACGTTTTCACTAAAGAGCCCCTGTCGGCGGATCACCCTCTTTTAGCGAACGATATCGCCGATCGCGTCGTCTTAACGCCTCACTTAGGAGCCAGCACAGAGGAGGCACAGACCGAGGTCGCCCGCATCGCCGTGACCAATGTCCTCGCGGCACTGCGCGGAGAGCCCTACGAACACGCCGTCAACCTGCCCTTCATGGAACAGCAATTAAACGCGAGTCAGAAAAGCTTCTTGAGCCTCGCGCGTAAAATGGGCATTTTAGCGGCAAAGCTCGCCACGGTAACGGGGGATGGAATCCACGAGTGCAAGATCATGCTGCGCGGCCCTCTTTTGGCGGATGAAGAGGATATCCCGGCGCCCAACCGCAAGCGCTCC
>JAGPAO010000146.1 GCA_018063805.1 Synergistaceae bacterium
GAGTTGCTTTCCTCTGCAGAGGCGATGACCGATCAACTTGCGGAATGGCGGCGTAGTTGTCATCAATTTCCCGAGTTGGCTTTTGAAGAGCACGTTACGGTATCTAACTTGACTCGGATTCTTTCTGAAATAAGAGGGATCGAAGTCATCAGGGGGTTTGGTGTCCCTACCTCTGTTATCGGTGTCATAGGTCAGGGGCTTCCCGGACCGGCTGTCGCGATTCGAGCCGAAATGGATGCGATGTCGATGCAAGAAGAAACAGGACTTTCCTTTGCTTCCTGCATGCCCGGGGTAATGCACAGTGTGGGGAATGACGCCCATATGGCTTGCCTTCTTGGGGTGGCCGCACTTCTCTCGCACCGGCAGGAACAATTGAAGCACCCCGTTGTATTGCTTTTTCAACCGGCAGAAGAGGGGCGAGGCGGGGCGCGTCCTATGTTGGAAGCGGGGTTGATTGAGAAGTTTAATATCGGAAGTATGTTGGGGTTGCACTGGTGGCCTCATCTTTCTTACGGCCGTATTTTTACGCGCAAGGGGACTATCACCGCTTTTTCTGATCGTATTCATATTGGAATTCAAGGTTCAGGCGGCCACGGTGCTTCGCCGCATTTGACCGTCGATCCCGTGCTTATTTCCGCGCATATTTTGGTTGCCATACAGGCCGTTTTAGCACATGAAGTCGATCCTCAAGAAACGGCAGTTGCTTCTTTTGGGCGCGTTGAGGCGGGGGATTCCTATAATACTATTCCGGAAGAGGCTCATCTGTGGGGGACTTTACGCAGTACGAATGCCGACGTGCGTGAATGTGTGCAGCGGCGTATAAAGGAACTCGTACCTGCTCTGGCTAAGGCTTACAGAGGGGCCGGAACGGTCTCTTTTGCTTTAAATTATGAACAAGTGCATAATAATCCGGCGCTCGTTGATAGCATCGCAGAGTTGGGAGCCAGTTTTTTAAGGGAACCCTGCGTGGAATTACTCAATCGCTCGTTACTGGTGGGCAAGGATTTTTCCTGTTATGCTCAGCAGGTTCCCTCCTGTTTGATGTTTTTGGGAACGGGCATGGATTTGGGGCTCTATAATGCGCGTTACGATATTCCTGAGGCTCTGCTCCCCTTTGCTTCGGCTTGGGAGACCTACTTGGCTCTGTCGTTGGCGTCCCAATAAAGAGAGTGGAGGGGCTTCTTTGGATCGTAAATTAGAAGAAATAATCCTGTCTGTCTTTCGAACGGCGCCATCAGAACCATGCGTTTGGTGGCACGGTGTTTGGTGGTCCCGAGGTGCTCTTCGAGAGCTGGCTGAGGATTGTCAGGCGAATTTACTCTCCGGCGGTTTTGTTTCAGGGAATCGCTTAGCTCTTCTTCTTCCTAACTGCCCTCTCTTTTGGGCACTGTGTGTTGCTGTGTGGTCTATAGGGGGGACGGTTGTCCCTTTAAACCCTCGATTGGAATTTTCAACGCTGCTTCGCAACCTGATCTTGGCGGATGTGTTTGGGGCTGTCATTTATAAAGAGCAGGAGGATAAGGTTGCTCTGCTTGAGGATCGGGGTATTCCGTGTGTGGTTGCGCCGCTTGCCGGGGTGCAGCCTTCATTTAAAGGACGAGTGTTGCCGGATGAAAAAATAACGGATATAGCTGCCATCTTTTTGACATCAGGAACGACAGGGGATGCCAAAGCGGTTCCCCTCACTCATAGTAATTTTATTCATAATATGGATGCCTGTTTAAAAGTTGTGACGCAGATTGATGAGGAAGATGTGTTTTTAAACGCATTGCCTAATTTCCATTCGCTTGGGTTTGCTGTCTGCGGATTATTACCCCTTGTTTATGGTTTGCCGCAGGCTATCGTTCCCTCTTTCATGCCTCCTGAAAGCACTCTCGAGGCTATTCGCTCCGCAAAGGTCACCGTTGTTCCCGCTGTGCCCATGATGGTATCTCTGTTGTTGGGTTGTATTGCAAGAGGTATTAACCCGCCTCCCTCGCTTTCTTTGATTATTTGCGGCGGAGATCGTCTTTCTGTGAAGCTTGCGGAAAGAGCGGAGCGGCTACTGGGAGTGACGATCTTGGAGGGGTATGGATTGACGGAAACATCCCCCGTTCTTTCTGTTAACCCAAACAAGGAGGAAGCTCGCAAAGGAACTTGCGGTAAGGTTCTTCCCTGTTTTGAGGTGGAAATACGAGGGGGAGAGGGTCAAATCGTTGCGCCGGGTACGGAGGGGGATCTCTGGGTTCGCGGCCCATCCGTCGCCGGCAGTTATTTTAGAATGCCGCAGTTGACGGCAGAGAGATTTATCGATGGGTGGTTTGACACACGGGATATCGTTTCTCTTGACGAAGACGGTTATCTGACCGTTGTGTCACGCGTCAGTGATATTGTTATTGTGGGCGGGTATAATGTTTATCCCGGAGAGGTCGAGAGCGTTTTGATGGAGCACCCCGATGTATTGGAATCTGCTGTTGTCGGTGTTTCGCGAGGGGCAAGCGGAGAGGTTATAAAGGCCTTCGTTGTCTTAAAAGAGGGGCGCATTCTCAACCCGCGGGATTTAATTACTTTTTGCCGCACGCGGCTGGCCTATTATAAAATACCGAGAGTGGTTGCGTTTGTTAAAGGGTTACCCCGATCAAGTGTGGGAGAAGTGATTAAGCGAGAACTAAAAAATAGGTGAGCCTCATGGAACATGTGCTTGCCGGTAGGGAAGAGCGTTACTGGATTCAGTCCCTGTTATTGCAATGTGCGGATGTGGTTTGCCAGATTAGTTTGAACAT
The DNA here is from genome assembly GCA_018063805.1 of Synergistaceae bacterium. Classification (GTDB taxonomy): domain Bacteria; phylum Synergistota; class Synergistia; order Synergistales; family Synergistaceae; genus JAGPAO01. Next base: position 2,763 of record JAGPAO010000146.1, read on the forward strand.
ACCCGGATATCCCAAGTCTTTACCGGGGGATGAATATGCACTTTCTTTTGCTTTTCAACAAATGAAAAAAAAATTGAATGCCCCTCCCGCAACAACGATCCTTCTTGAGAATGGTGCCGGTAAGGCGGTTCTTTTCTCTCTGCACCATGAGGAAGGGGCTGATCATATAAAAAAATGCGCTATTGCGATAGAGAACAGTCTTTCATGGGGGCGTCTGTTGGATATCGATGTCCGTTCTCATCATAAAATTCTTTCGAGAAAGGATTTGGGACAGCCGCCGCGGAACTGTTTTTTTTGCGGCCATCCCGCCTTTGAGTGTTCTCGGGAGCAACGTCACCCTATGGAAGCGTTACGGCGAGAGACACAACGACTCCTTATTTTAGCTCGGAATCAATAAGAGAAAGATAGTACTTCCAAAGCTTTAATGCCGCTACGGCGGATAGAATCCCTGCCCCCATTCCTCCGATGATCAAAGGAGGGCTTCCTTTGTCGAAAAGATATCCTCCCACTCCTTTTAACGCCTGTGCAAACGCTACAATCGTAGTGATAGAGAGGATTAAAGTCGTTATACGGGCGAAAGTGATTCGCATTTCCAACCTGTTCTTTTGGGTCGATATATTTTTTTTATCCCTTTTACTCAATTGCGGTAACCTCGCTTTCCGCTGCCATTGCTTTATTCATTCCATTTTTTCCTCCATTAGTGGGAGAATTCTATATAGATAGTATAATAGATCACGTTTTTTTGCGATAAAAATTCTAAGAAAAGCTGCAGGGGGAGTTACCGTGACCAATTCAACGATTCAATCTTTTGATCTGAAACGCAACTATGCTCGGGTACGAGGCGAAATAGCGGATGCGATTCAGAGAGTTCTCGACAGCCAGAGTTTCATTCTTGGGGCGGAAGTCCAATCTTTTGAGAGTGATATTCAGCGTTACCTGGAAGTAGATACGGCTGTTGGCTGTGCCTCCGGTTCGGATGCCTTGCTGTTGGCGTTGATGGCTCTTGGCGTGGGTAAAGGGGACGAAGTGATAACGACACCCTTCAGTTTCTTTGCTACGGCCAGTTGTATTACGCGCGTGGGAGCTACTCCTGTGTTTGTCGATGTAGAAGAGGATGGATACAACCTTCGTTCCGATCAAATATTGGAGAAGATCACGCATAAAACAAAAGCCGTTCTTCCCGTGCATCTTTTTGGGCAGATGTGCCGTCTGGAAGAAGTGTTGCCGCAACTGCAAGAAAAGGGCATTGCAACGGTTGAAGACTGCGCTCAGGCTTTTGCCGCACATCGGATAGTGGATGGGGTTATTCATAGAGCCGGAACGTGGGGAGATGTCGGCTGTTTTTCTTTTTTCCCGACTAAAAATCTTGGCGGGTATGGTGACGGCGGGATGATCACCACCAACAATGCGGATACCGCTCACCGTTTGAAAAGCCTCCGGGTTCACGGGTCTTCTCAGACCTATTTTCACGACGAAGTTGGATTGAACAGTCGTTTGGATGCGTTGCAGGCTGCCATACTTGCCGTTCGACTGCGTCATATAGAGGAGTGGACGGAGGAGCGCCGCCAAATTGCCGCCCGTTACGCCCTGCTTTTTGGAGAGAAGGGACTCTTGGACAGAATCCATATCCCTCTTGAAATGGAGGGAAACAGACACACCTACCACCAATACGTGGCACGATTTGAAAAACGGGATGAGCTGAAAGCCTATCTGGATACAAAGAATGTCGTCACACGTGTTTATTATCCGCTCTGCCTTCATCAGCAGCCGTGCTTCAGCTATCTTGGAGGAAAAGAGGGCGATTGTCCGGTGGCGGAGAGGTTGACGAGGGAAGTGCTCGCTCTTCCGATGTATCCCGAGTTGCAGGAAGACGAGCAGGTTCGAGTGGTCGAGGCTATTGCTGATTTTTATGCTGCCCATTGAATGAATGATTGAAATTCCGCATTTTGACTAATATTGCACTTTGTCTCCTGAGTGAGTATAATTACTCTGATAGTAAGGAGGTGTTGGCTGATGATGCCGATGATGTTTGACCCGACGATGATCTTAATTATCCCGGCTCTTGTTTTCGCTTTTTGGGCCCAATCGCGTGTTAAATCCACATTTGTCACTTACAGTGAAATACGTGCAAGGGGTGGGGTTACAGCCGACAGTGTTTCTCGGACATTGCTGGATCGTTTTGGGTTGCAGGGTGTCCGTGTGGAGCGAG
>JAGPAO010000147.1:0-3468 GCA_018063805.1 Synergistaceae bacterium
GGGAAATTTTACGAACTGCCCTATCCAAGTTACCGTAAATGCGCACATGCGAGAGATCCCAGACTGCCCGCACTTTTTTAAGAAAATCCCTCATCTCTGCTCTCTCGGGAAGGAGACCGACCGCCCCCATCCCCCAAGCGCCGCTATTGCAAGGAACAAGCGGAGATACGTCTTCCAAACCAAGCGTCTTTGCCAATACATGGTTCACTCCGACAGGCGAGGCATCCCAGTTTGTATGCGCCGCATAAACAGCCACTCCGTTGGACAGCGATAACGCGATCGATTGAGCAACGGGGGTATTCACTATAATTTTCTTCATCGGCTGAAAAAGAAGGGGGTGGTGTGTGATTAACAGATCATACCGGCCGGATGAAGCCGCAAGCAGTTGCTCCGGGCCGGGATCCAAGGCCACCGCTATCCGATGAATCAAAGCATCGGGATCACCGAGCAATAAACCAACGTTATCCCACTCTTCCGCCCAGTGCTTGGGCAGCTGATCTTCAATGAGGGACACTGCTTCAGATACCTTCACGGCTATCCTCCCCTTCTTCATAAACAAAACAAGCCACCTTCCGGTGGCTTGTGAGATTTCTGGTGGGCCCACCTGGAGTCGAACCAGGGACCTTCCGGTTATGAGCCGGTGGCTCTAACCAATTGAGCTATGGGCCCGCTTAAATGATAGATTCAGCCTTCTTTAGGCTTCCTCCGATATACAGGACACAGGGCAACTGTCAATTGCCTCTTGCGTGCATTCTGAACCTTCCGGGCGCACAACCTTAATCTTACCCGCATCCTCATCCAGCTCAAAAACCTCCGGACATATCTGCGCACAAACACCGCACCCTATGCAATCCTCAAAGTTTACCTTTACGGTCATGGAAGTGATCCACCCCCCTCAGAGTGTAGATTCTAATCCAACATGTCCGCCCCGTCAAATCGGCGCGATGAAAACCATTGAGAAATGTAGAATCAAGAAAGACAAAACAAACAAAAACTATATAATTAAATATCCCCGGAGACGCGGATAGAGGTAACCCCATCCTTCTGCGTTAATGTCAGCAGCGAACGATACCCGGGAACAGCCTTGAGCAACGGCTCTTCCGAAGCGATCATCGCTCCTACTCCCACAACCTCGGCGCCGAACTCACGCGACATCAGCATCATCCCCGCGGCAGTACTGCCGCCTCGCATGAAATCGTCCACGACAAGAACACGGCTCCCTTTTTGCAACTGCCTCGTCCCCAAATACATCGTCCGAACATCGCCGCTTGAAGTGGGAAAGTGAACCCCCACGGCAGACCCATCGCTGGGACGATTGCGATAACGGCAGACGGCGAGAGGAACTCCGAGCACGTAAGCGGCAAACAGAGCGATAGGGATTCCCTTTACTTCGGATGTCATTACGACGTCCGCCTGTTGGTCCGTAAATTCCGATGCGATAGCAAGGCCGAGCAGAACGGAATAGTGGGGATCGCACAAGATATCCGAGTAATAAACCAGCCCGCCCGGAAGAAGACGCTCCGGGACAGATAGCTTTACAGAGAGCTCATCAAGAAGTGCACGCCTTCTCTGTGCTGAAAACTGAGGCGCAAAGCGTGCCCCTCCATTACGCCCACGGTCAACAATAACCCTTCCCAGCCCTTCAGCGGCAAGTGCATCGCTGATAATTTCCATATCATCACTGATCACTGTTTTGGACACGCTATTTTCCGCCGCAATATCGGTCAAAGATAAATGAGAGGAGGGCCCCATAAACATCCGTGATACGATCCTAACCAAACGCTCCGTCCTCTGTCCGCGCATTTTGATCACCCCAACACCCATATTTTTTCAATCCATTCAGCACCCGTCAAAAAACGCTGCAGGGAAAACAACGGCTCACGACCGGCAAAGAGCACAAAAAGTGCGCTGCCGCTGCCGCATAATCCCCACGCCAAGGCACCCAGTGATTCTGCATCATTAAAAAATGCCTCATATTCCAAATGACGCGAAGAGAGAATCGGAAGAAAATCGTTGGGCAACAACCCCGCCTTCTCGCCCTTCAATAGTTTTTTCAATAAATCTCGCGATTCCGCCCTCGCCTCAGCAAGAGTCGTCTCTCCGCCCGCCGTTTTACGAAAATCGTCTAAAAGAGAATACGCACGCCCTGTGGAAGAGAACCATTTTGGGAAAACAATCATCCCCGGAAGTTCCAACTCCTCGTTGACTGCTGTCAACTCCTCCCCAACACCCTCCGCATAAGCAAGGCCGGCTGAACCGGCAAGAAAAGCAACATCGGCACCATAATCGGCGCTATTCTTTACATCAAGGGAAACTCCCATGCGCTGCGCCCATTTAAAAATCGCTGCGGCATTTCCGCTTCCCGCCCCCACACCGCTGCCCATGGGGAGAAACTTGTAAAGCGCTATGTCAAGAGGGGGGAACGCATGTGCTATCACATCTTGAGTCCGCAATCCCTCAATCACGCGCATGACCAAATTTTCGCCCGGTATCGCTGCTCCATAGACAGACAGTTTATCCGGGGATTTCTCTCCCTCGGCAAAACGAACCGTCAATACTTCCGGGGACGGCCGACGCCAAAACAGCGTATGCAGTTCATGGTATCCATTCGGCTTGCGCCCGAATACGCGCAGATTCAAATTAATCTTGATGGAACACGGTTCAATATGCGTCATAGAATCCCTTCACCACCAGCTTAGTATTGTATATGAATTTTGATACTTTGTCCGCATCGATGCGACAGCGTAATACAAAAAGCAGAGAACCCGCTCTGTTTGCGGATTCTCTGCCTAACATTCTTTTTCATTATTAACTGGAGGCGGCACCCGGATTCGAACCGGGGATAAAGGATTTGCAGTCCTCTGCCTTACCACTTGGCTATGCCGCCCTATTCACATGCACTCAACAACCATTGAGTATATTACCAGATTTCTTCGAGGGGTCAAGCAAAATTAGAAATCCGCTATAAAACCCGCTATTTTTCGAAGGTTGCGAAAAAAGTGGAACCCTCTCTCCAAACCAGCGCTACAATCGTTTTAGCCCGTGCGTTTGCCGCATTTTCCCACACTTTTATATCCGATATTTTCTTCCGATTCACCTCAAGGATCATATCACCCTGCTGAAGCCCCATTGATTCCGCCACCGAACCCTCTTCAACGTTGACGACCATGACCCCTGCAGCATCGGGTAGCTTATAGCGGCTTCTGAGCTGTGGATTGACCTCAACCACTTCCGCCCCAAGCTGAATTGATTTTTGGGGTTCTGCGTCCTCTCTCGAAGGCACTCGATTCCCCATACGGGAAGGACCGTCTTTACCGGGGATGGCCCCTAAAGAAAAGTTCACTGTTTTTTTCCTGCCGTCACGATAAAGAACCATCTCCATCTTGGAGCCCTCCAGGCAGGTACGAACGTTTAGAATCACATCCTGGTGCGTTTTTATTTCCTTGCCATTGATGGACACGATGGCAT
>JAGPAO010000147.1:3568-4895 GCA_018063805.1 Synergistaceae bacterium
ACTGTTTTTTTCCTGCCGTCACGATAAAGAACCATCTCCATCTTGGAGCCCTCCAGGCAGGTACGAACGTTTAGAATCACATCCTGGTGCGTTTTTATTTCCTTGCCATTGATGGACACGATGGCATCGCCTCGCTCCAATCCTGCTTTTTCTGCCGGAGAACCGGGCATGATATCCGTAATAATAGTGGCCTCACTCACGGGAACATCGTAAGTCTGAGCAAAACCGGGCGTCATCGTTTGAACCACGACTCCCATCCAACCGCGCCGCACTTCCCCAACGTTGATCAAATCATCCATGACCTGTTTTGCCATGTTAACCGGAACGGCAAATCCAAGCCCCTGAGCGGAGGGAACAATCGCCGTATTAATCCCCACGACTTCTCCTTTGAGATTGATCAGAGGACCGCCGCTATTTCCGGGGTTGATAGCCGCATCCGTTTGCATAAAGCCTTGGAAATTAACATCTGCAGCTTGAAGCGTTCTGTTTTTTCCGGAAATAACCCCGGCGGTTACGGTGTTTTCGAATCCGAGAGGATTGCCAATGGCAACCACCCATTCCCCTACTTGAGAGCTATCCGAATCTCCCATAGGTAACACATGAAGGTTTTTTTCATCGATTTTGATGACTGCAATGTCAAAAGTAGGATCTCTTCCGATCAATTTTGCCTCGATATGCCGCCCGTCAAGCAGCGTCACCGTTATTTTATCCGCTCCCTCTACAACATGGTTATTCGTCAGAATAAAACCATCTTTTGTCGCGATGAAGCCGGATCCCTTTCCCCTCGTAGGAACGGCCCTGGTGTCTCTGGGACCTTCATCCCCAAAAAATTCTTTAAAGTAAGGATCCTCTCCGTAAGGGGAAGACGTCTGTTTGACCATGGACTCGGTGTCAATATTAACCACGGCAGGCGAGCAGTTTTGAGCAATCCTCGCTATAGGATTATTCGTATACGGGTCATTGTTGTTTCTTTGCAGCGGCAAAGCCGCGCTGTCGCCCAAATCCGTTTTTAACATGGGAGTTCCCTCGTCGGCTGAGTCCCTATTCATGATGAATCCTTTGAGACTGCTGAAGTTCACCCATTCTCCCAATCTCTTATTGCCTATCTGTGCCATATTCGGCTCTGTTCCAATAATAATCAATCCAAGAATAGCGCTAACGCCAACAACAAAAGCGATAATTTTACGATTCTTTGTCATAAGGACACCTCCACTTATCTTTCTACGGTAACCGCTACGCTATTCTAATTTTTTATCGTCTCTTATCAATCGGAGTTTCTACGTATCCCCCTGATGGTAATTCTACTGAAAGAAAAAAGCACCGTATC
>JAGPAO010000038.1 GCA_018063805.1 Synergistaceae bacterium
GTATTATGATGTCCCTTCAAGCGTGCATCATTCTTTATATTGTGGGGATGCTGATTGGATCGTGGATTCTTGCCGGTGTTGTCCCCACCATGATCTACTACGGATTGGGGCTCTTATCCCCCTCCATTTTCCTGCTCGCAACCTTGCTTATCTGCAGCATCGTCTCGCTTTGTACGGGAACTTCTTGGGGGACCGTCGGCACCGTTGGGCTCGCTATTGTCGGTATTGGAGAAGGGTTGGGTGTGCCAACGGGAGTCACCGCCGGTTTTGTCATCTCCGGTGCCTATATGGGGGATAAAATGTCCCCGCTTTCCGACACCACCAATCTTGCCCCTGCTGTTGCGGGAACGGATCTGTATCAGCACATCCGCGCGATGTGCTGGACGACGATCCCGACGTACTTAATCGTTGTGGCTATTGCCATTGTGATGGGGATGGGCTACAGCTCGGGGAGTTTGGACGGTGGGAAAGTGGACGCGATCCGGCTGTTGATGTTGAAGGAATTCAATATCTCTCCTCTTGGCTTGCTTCCTCCCCTTTTGGTTCTTTCTCTGGCGGTCATGAAAGTGCCTGCTATCCCCGGCATTTTCGCCGGTGTGTTGGCCGGCGGAGCTATTGCTTTTATGCAGGGTGCCAGTTACAGTGCCTTTTTGGATGTTTTGATGGGAGGGTACAAGCCGATTCTCTCCGGTGCACTGGTTGCCGCCTCGGGTAATATCGCTGAATTGAAAATACTCATGAGCGTAAACGGATTGAATTCATTGACCCCTGAGTTGGCGAGCTATGCGGGCGGTGTTATCGCGAAACTGATGGGGCGCGGCGGATTGCTATCGATGAACTGGACTATTTCGTTGATTTTGTGCGCACTCAGCTTCGGCGGGATTTTGGAGCGGTGCGGTTATGTTGAAGTGTTTTTAGGGCTGTTTGTCAAAAAAATCAAAAGCGCAGCGGGGATCGTGGGTGCCGTTTTAGTCTCCTGTTTTGTGACGGATTTGATCACGGGAGCGCAGTATCTTGCGATTGCTCTTCCGGGGCGTATGTTTAAAAAAGTTTTTGATGATATGGGGCTGGATCCGAGCATGCTCTCCAGAAGCCTTGAGGATTCGGGAACGCTTACCCCCGTGCTCATTCCGTGGAGCACGGACGGTGCCTTCCTTATGGGGATCTTCGGCATCCATACCTTTGTCTATGCTCCCTATGCTTTCTTGAATTGGATGAACCCCATCGTTGCATTCGCCATCACGTTCTTGGGGATTGGGATTCGCTGGAAAACAGCCGACGGCGGGTTTGTGATTGCGAAGCAAAATCCCAATGAGCTGATGGTGAGCGAGCCGGAATACAGCGAAAATTAAATATTTTTTTGAAAGGCGCCTCTCGTATCTCATAAAAAAGAAATCGAGAGGTGCTTTTGTAATGAAAATATGGATCTCAGCCAGAAATCAAGCCTATCACCGCTTCTCTCCCCTAGTCACGCCCCCTATTATTACTTATAATGGCATTTATTTAAAGCTTTTAGAAAGACGTGTCGTGATGAGGTTGATTTACTTTTTTATCGCGGTTGTCAGTTTGTTGCTGGGAATCCTTGGGGCGTTTTTGCCCGTTTTACCCACTGTTCCGTTTTTACTCGTTACGACTTTTTGTTTTTCTAAATCGTCGCCCACTCTGCATGCGTCGATTTCCAAAACAACGTTTTATAAAAAACACGTGCAGTCGTATGCGCTTGAAAAGAAAATGACGATGAAGTCTAAATTATCCATTTTAATCCCCGCCACAATCATGATGTTGCTCGGTGCCCTTTTATCACCTGGTTGGCATCTTCGTATATTTTTGTTAGTGCTATGCGCGATCAAATACGTCTATTTTTTTGCTTACATCAAGACAATTAAAGAAGATTGAGGGAGGGATTTGCAACCGCCCACTTCTCCTGCGCATCCCGGTACCGCTCGCGCTGCTCTGCGGAAAACCGCGAGTATAGGTATGATGGCATCAAAAAATTGATTGAGCATCAGCAAAAGAAATACGGTTGGGAATTTTTTTTTCCTGGGGGCAAACATCGACGCCTTTGACGAATCCGCAAACTACACAAAGAGAAAAAAGGAATCGACCACGCATCGTTAACAGAAAAAGAACGCCTATTGCTTTGGGGCAGCTACATCAACAACGTAGAATACTTATTTTCTAAAAATAATTTTGTTGACGTCTTATATTAAGAGCGTATTATATATTACGTATAAGTGTAATTATGGGAGGTGATTTCTATGGCGATGGCAGAACAAATAAAAAGTTTGGTTAAAGCACATGTTGAGCATGATAATGAAAAATTTAAAACCGTTGTGCTGCAAATTGCTGCCCATGAAGCAAAGTTAGGGCATGATAAAATAGCCCGTGACCTAAAAACACTTATTGACAAAATTGGAATGAAACCCGGGAATATTTTGCAATTAAATTCCAAAAATCCGATGTTAGAACTGAGCATTTCCTCGCATAGTCTGTCAGAGTTAATCGTTAACGATGATATTTATGATAGGATTAAAAGGATTTTAAACGAGTATAAAAATAGGAATAAATTACATTCTTATGGTTTGACGAATAGGCGGAAAATTTTAATTGAGGGCAGGCCCGGGACTGGAAAAACATTAACGGCGTCGGTAATTGCATCCGAGCTAACACTCCCCCTTTATGCGGTACAAATGGATAAACTTGTCACCAAATTTATGGGTGAAACAAGTGTCAAACTGCGACAAGTATTCGATAGCATAGAGTCGACAACGGGAGTCTACTTATTTGATGAATTCGATGCTATCGGTGCAGATAGAAGCTTAGATAATGAAGTGGGTGAAATGCGTAGAATCTTAAACTCTTTTCTCCAATTTATTGAACAGGATTCATCTGATAGTATAATAATCGCAGCGACAAACAATTCAAAAATGCTGGATCAGGCACTATTCAGACGTTTTGATGATGTTCTTCATTACTCATTCCCCAGAGACAAGGAAATTGAACGATTATTTTCTTATAGGCTAAAATCCTACGAGAAAGGGTTCGAAATCACAAACCACCTCATTGAAGTTGCCGACGGTCTTAGTCAAGCAGAAATATCTCGTGTATGCGAAGATGCTATTAAGGTTTCAATACTAAGCGGAGCCCCCCTCACTCAGCATCAGGTGATAGATTTAATCAAGGAGCGGCATGCTATATATGAAAAAAAGGAGGCATAGTGGATGGCTGTCGATAAAAAGAATATTTTCCTTACTAATACGGCAGAAGCTATGCCCTATGTGTCAAAACGTAAAGGGGGCGAGATTTTTTCTTGCCCCAAAAGAAATGTTCAATCTCATGCAGCGTTAATCAAAACAAAATTGCAGAACGCTTATAACGCTGCAAGTACCCAAAGGCAGGCTGCTGCAATTCGCTATAAAGAAGGCGTATACCTTGAGTTTTCCAGCGCCTCACAACATGATTTGGCGATTAAGAGCTTAGAAAACCGAAAAGAAGGTATACGCCTTTTGAACGTACAGGAAGATAAGATGTCTAATACAATTAAAGCGACTGTGTATATCCCCCATGGAAAAGAATCTTATTTCATTAACAAAGTAATCGCTTATGGTTCTGAGAAAAGCCGTAGTGGCAAGCCCCAAAATAATGATTTGATTGGAAGTATTGAAGATGTCAAATTAGCTATGTTAGATTCTTTTTGGATTGGTGAAAAAACGACCATGCCAACCTCCAACGCTGTTTGGTGTGAGGTGTGGTTGCGTTATGATTATAGCGATCAAGCGCTTGACGCTTGGAAAGGCGCGGAAAAAAGTTTTTTGGAGATTTGTGAGCAAAATAAAATTAGAGTAAATGATAACCGAATTATTTTCCCTGAGCGTATTGTTAAACTTGTGTTAGCCAATGAAGAACAACTAAAAATATGTATAAGCACATGTCCATATATCGCTGAAATAAGACGGGCACAGGAGGCCACGACTTTTTTTGAAGAACTATCTAATAATGAACAACAGGAATGGATTGATGAACTCTTAGGAAGGACCCATTTCCAAAATGATAACGTATCAATTTGTTTATTAGACACAGGACTCACGTCTTCTCATCCTCTGCTGAATAAGGCCATCCAAAATGATGGTGTACAAGCGGTAAAACCGGTATGGGGAACAGGAGATCACCAAGGTCATGGAACAGAAATGGCCAGTATTGCATTATATAGAGATTTAAGACAAGCTTTAGAGGATACTGGCGATATTTTTATCCCGCAAAAATTAGAATCAGTGAAGATTTTGCCTCCTAAAAGCGCAAACCCCTATGAGTTATATGGGGCGATAACAGAACAAGCTATTGCGCTTGCTGAAATAGCTAATCCTAACATGAAACGAATCCTTTGCATGGCCGTAACATCTCAAGAATATAATACACTAGACGGCAGTCCAACTTCTTGGTCTGCATCTATTGACAACATAACGTCCGCGGCAGATGAAGAAAGTGAAAAGAGGTTGTTTTTTATTAGCGCAGGTAATGTTTGTCCGGATGAACTCAACGTGGGCTATCCCAATTCAAATACACTGCATAGTATCGAAAGTCCAGGGCAAGCATGGAATGCGATAACGGTTGGTGCCTATTCTCAAAGTATTGTTATCTCTGATTCAAGCTATAAAGACTATTCTGCTGTAGCTGATGCTGGTGAACTTTCTCCATATAGCTCAACATCTGAAACTTGGAGTAGCAAATGGCCGATAAAACCGGAAATACTCCTTGATGGTGGGAATATGGGCACTAATGGGTCTGATTTTACAGAATGTGCCGATTTGTCATTGTTAACCACAAACTATCGTCCTTTGTTGAAGCAATTTTCTACTATATGGGGAACGAGTTCAGCTACTGCCCAAGCGGCATGGATGGGAGCGCAACTTTTAGCAGAATACCCTAACGCTTGGCCCGAAACAATACGCGCACTCATTATCCACTCGGCCAGTTGGACAGAGAAAATGAAAAAACAATTTTGTGTTGAAGATAAAAAAACAAAAGGTCGTAGGCGCCTATTAAGAACATGCGGATATGGAATCCCCAATTTGCAAAAAGCTATTCAGTGCATGAATAATAGCGTAAATCTTATAATTCAAGGTGAATTGCAACCATTTGAAAAAAAGCGCGTGAAAAAGAGGATGGAAAAGGGCATGCATGAAATGCACTTTCATAAATTGCCTTGGCCTAAAGAACAACTTCGCTCTCTCGGTGAGATGCCCGTTACACTAAAGGTCACTTTATCGTATTTTATCGAGCCTGGCCCCGGAGAAGTTGGTTGGAAAGATAAATATAGATATCCATCCTGTGGGCTTCGATTTGATGTTATTAACGCCAACGAAACTCCTGAGGATTTTAAAAAACGTGTTAATATCAGGATGAGAGGCGACGATCGCAACGATAAGGGCGAAGGCAGTAGTGGTAGCGAAAGATGGTACCTGGGCTCAGATAATAGGGATGTAGGTTCCATTCACTCCGACTTTTGTAAGCTCAATGCGGTTGATTTATGTGATTGTAATTTTATTGCGGTTTACCCTGTTATTGGTTGGTGGCGCGAACGTGATTATTTAGGTAAATATGACAGCCAAGTCAGATATTCCATAATAGTTTCACTTGCTACCCCTAAAATAGATGTGGATTTGTATACCCCCATAATAACTGAAATAAAAAATGCTGTTGAGGTGGATATTGAGACCATCTCAAGGAAGACTTAAAAGCAACCGGGCTGATTTCCTTACTCTAAACGGGGCGCATCCTAACGGAAGATGAGTTATTGATCTTTGTGGAGCTCGAAAAATTCACCGAAGCGATGCGAAAACTACACAAAGAGAAAAAAGGAATCGACCACGCATCGTTAACAGAAAACGAACGTCTGTTGCTTTGGGGAAGCTACATCAACAACGTACAAGAGGGGGTAGACCTGATGGATAACCTGGCACGAGAAGACAGCGTTTTTAAAGAAGTGCAGATCGCGGAAAAAACATACTGGAGCGCACCGGAAAACCGCTACTTACAACTGCAGGAGGAAATCGCCGATCTTGATTACCGAACGGGCATACTGGATGCTGAACAAAAAGGCGAGCAAAGAGGAGAGATGAGAAACAAACTCCAAACGGCGCGAGAGATGAAAGCAGAGGGGCTGCCGATAGAGCTTATTGCCCGCATCACAAAGCTCTCTGAGGAAAAAATCCGTTTGATGTGATAAAAAAATGGTGCACGGGGAGCATGTGGGTATTGTTGGGTTGTTGCTATGAGGAAGTGGCACCACTCCTTCACCCCAACCTCGAACACACCTTCTCCGCCAAGAACCCTGTTCCCCAACCGGAGATCAATCCGGTGAGGAGAAGCATCGGCAGATAGTAGATGATGCGGGGTTCTTGCAGGATAAGCCCGACGGTTACGATTTGCGCCAGATTAAAGGCCGTGGCGCTGGTGGCACTGATCCAGGGGAGGCTGAAAAGATCTTTGCGGCGATAGAGTAGTGCGGCTGTTGTCATCGCAGCGAGGCCCCCAAAGAGGCTGCAGGCGAAGGCGAAAAAGTTGGCGGAGAGCAACACGCCTAAAAAGATACGCAATAACGTGACGGTGAAAGCGGCTCGCGCATCGAATAACACGAGTGCCGCTAACCCAAAGACGTTCGCAAGGCCAAGCCGTACGCCGGGTAGAGGTAAAGGAACGCTCCCCTCCAGCACATTGACGGCGAGAGCGAGTGTTGTCAAAAGAGCGCAGAGGGCGAGGCGTTTAGAAGGAGAGTGCATCGAGCAGCCCCTTTTCGTCCGTTCCGTCGGTGATTTTGAGGATGGAGCGGTACGGCAGGCAGACGGCGATGCTCCCCGGCTGTGTCAACCATCCTGTTCGCACGCAGTCCTGATCCGCACAGTCCGAGTGCAGAATGCGCGCGCGCCCCAGCTCTACCGCGATTTCATGATGTTCTCCGACGCGCCATCGCTTGTTTGTCTGCACCGCGTTCAAATCCACGCGCTCCACGCGCTTTCCGTCTATCCAGAACTCCGCGTAGACGGTGCCCTGATGAGGCCGAAGCGAGAGGAAAAAGGGGATGGTGGACGCGGCTAAAATCATTCCCAATAGAGCGATGAGGAAAAAATCGCCGCGTTTCATCGCTTCAACAGAGAGACCGCGGCTGTTTTATCCAGAAGGGTAAAGCGGTCGAACAGCCCCTCTGTGATCTCTATCCGGTAACGATCCTTTTCGCGCCGGACGAAGAGAACCTCAATATCGGGCAACTCCTTTAATAATTCCGTTGCTTTTTGAATCCCCATCACGAAGAACGCTGTTGAGAGGGCGTCGCCGTCTACGGATCGCTCAGAGACAACCGTAACGGATTCCAAGCCGGATACGGCGGGAGCTCCCGTTTTGGGGGAGAGGATGTGGTGGTAGCGCCTGCCGTTTACTTCAAAAAATCGCTCGTAGGTTCCCGAGGTCACCACGGAGCGATCGGTGACGCTGACGAATCCAAGGGCGTTGCCGCGGGGCAAGCCCGGGTTTTGGATGCCGATGTTCCACGGCGTTTTGTCTTTTTTAGAACCGATGGTGACCACGTTGCCTCCCAAGTCGATGAGTGCGGAATCTACATGATGGCTTCGCAGAAATGCGGCCACTTTGTCCGCTGCGTACCCCTTTGCAATGCCTCCGAGGTCTACCCCTTGTCCTGTACGCTTTAAAAAAACGGTATCTCCGGAAATTTCAATGTCTCGATAGCCGACGAGTCCGCTTGCTTTTTTTAACTCTTTATCCGTGGGGATTCGCGGGTGTTCCCCCCCTATACCCCAAAGTTGAACGATTGGGGCGACGGCCGGGTCAAAGGCTCCATGGGTTGCTTTCGCCCATTGGATCGCGATTTGAAGGAGCTCTAATGTCTCGGGGGACACAGGAACGGCTTTTTTCCCCGCTTGCGCGTTTAACCGCGCGATCTGTGAATCGGGGCGGGTGAGGGAAAGCGTCGCATCCAGACGTGCGATGATTTCCATGCTTTCATTCAGCCGTGTTTTCGTGCGGCTATCCCCGTAAGCGGAAAGACGGATAAAGGTACCCATGAGGAAATTTTCCTGTTCCAGCAGCTTGGGGCGTGTTGAAAAAAAGAGGGTGAGAAGGGCTCCGGCGAGTACAAGCGATGCCAGAGCCCATTTTATCGATTGTTTCAAGCTCTGCGCAGCACTCCTTGCAGGTAACGCGCTGCCTGCTGTACGGGATCCCACACAGGGGAGAAGGGGGGAGCGTAGGCGAGATCCATGTCCACCAGATTATCCAGCGTCATTCCCGCTGTAATGGCTGCGGCCAGCGTGTTGATGCGGTGCGCCGCTCCCTCCGTGCCGACTATTTGTGCGCCCAGAAGCTTGTGGGACGCACGGTCTGCCAGCAGTTTTACCGTCATTTCACCGGCTCCGGGCATATAGCCGGCCCGTGTCTCGCTTTCGATCGTACCGGTGGCGTAATCGATGCCGAGTTCTTTTAACTCGCGTTCCATCAAGCCGGTACGCGTCACTTCGTACTGGCAGATACGGCATGCCGCTGTCCCCAGCACTCCGGGGAAGCGAACATCGGCACCGCCCATGCTGAAACCGGCGATGCGCCCCTGTTTGTTGGCGACAGTTCCCAGGGCGATGTACATCGGTTTACCGCTGATCAGATTGATGGATTGCACGCAATCTCCTGCGGCCCACACATCGGAAATGGGGGTGCGCAGCTGCTCATCAACGACGAGAGCATTGCGAACGCCCGTCGGCAAGCCTGCTTCTATAGCCAAGCGCGTGTTCGGGCTGACTCCAAGCCCCAGAATGACGAGGTCTGCCGGGATCGTACGTTTATCCGTTTTTACGCCGGTGGCTTTTCCGTTAACGGTGATGATTTCCAGGAGAGATTCCTCTAAATAGAGGGTAATGCCCACCTTGCGAAGCATTTCCGATACCAAGGCTCCCATATCCGGATCCAGAGTCCCCATCACTTGAGGGCCCCGCTCCACTAAGGAGACGTTGAGTCCGAGATGGCAGTTCATGGCCTCCGCCATTTCAATGCCGATATACCCCCCTCCGATGACGACAATGTTTTGCGGGCGGTGCTCCTCAACCCATTTTTTCAGGAGGATACCGCTGTCAAGAGTATCGACTCCCATGACGCCGTCTGCTTGAATTCCGGGAACGGGGGGGCGCATGGGGACGGACCCCGTTGCGATCAGAAGTTTGTCCCACGGCTCTGTAACAGTTTTTCCCGATTCAAGATCGGTCACTTCCAAAGTCTTGCCGGCCGTGTCTATTTTTTTAACCTCATGACGCAACTGAACGTGTATGTTATTTTGTTCAAATTCCTCTTTGGTTCGGGAGATCATGTTGTGCCAGTTATCCACGAGGTTGCCCACGTAGTAGGGGATCCCGCAGGAGGAGTAGGAAACGTGCGTTCCCTTTTCGAAGACGATAATCTCCGTCTCTTTTTTCATTCTGCGCAATTGGGATGCCGCAGACATCCCTGCCGCATTGCCGCCGATTACAAGAACCTTTTCAGACATGTCGTTCTCTCCTCTCCTGTTTGCGTATCTTGTTGTATTATAGACTAAACGGTATATTTTTGAAGATATTCCTGTATTATAGATCCTGATAAGATAAATCATTTTTGGTGTTATTTTGTACCGTTAAAGAAAGATCGGAGAGATGGAGCATGGACATGACCAAGAACTATCTCGTTCAAGGGTTTATTGATGCCAGAGATGAAAGGCAGGGGGCTCTCTCTATCTCATTATTGGCCGTGGCAACGCGGAGAGATCTTCTCAGCATTGATATTTTAGTATCGGATGGGACAATCAATAAAAGTTTGAGCTGGGAGGAAATGTTGCCGATCCTTCGCGCCCCGAAGGCTCCGGATAGGCCTCCGCAGTATGAAAAAATAGAGAACGATTTGAAGGATTTTATTGATTTAGGGCGGCATTTGCAAAATATTGCAAAGAACAGGAACACAAAACCGGTGGAGCAGGCCATTAGCCGTTATTGCGGGGATCGTTTTAATTTAAAGGCCGTGACATTCCTGAACTCCACGGAAATCAGCAGTGATGCATTAGCCCTTATTTTAGAAAAAAAGGAATCCGAAGAGCCGAAGAACAAGCCGAAAACAGGAGGAAAAAAAGAAGAGACTAATACCAATGCCGATACCGGAACCGAGACGGAAGCGGAGACGGCCGGCGAAGAGAAGAAGGAATTACAGGGGATTTTCATTCGCTGTGAGCCTCTGCTTGATCCGGTGCATGGTATTGCGATGATGGATCTTCACCCGGGGGATGTCGTTTTTGCGACTCTTCCGGCGGACTCCGTTTTTTATAAATTATTTCTCAATCAATTTCCGCAATTTGACGGAACGATTAATGCGGAGATAACAGGGATTGTCCACAATGACACCGGATCGGCTACGGTCAGCATGAATATCGCAGAGGATATCTCCGGGTTGATGAAACTGACGGGGCGTGTTCGTATTAAAGTGCTCCGGCGTTGGAATGAAAATAAAGACGGGGATCCCAATGGAAAGTCTCCCCCTGCCCCCGGGCGGTTTGCGATGGGCAAAGATGAGTGGCTGTTTGGGATTATCGGAGGGCTCATGCTTCTGGTGCTTTTCTGGTTGATGTTCTCTGTCCTGAATTAAAAAAGGGAAAGATCACAGAGGAGAGGTTTCTCTTGCCTTTTCATGGCGGAGACCTCTCCTCTTTAGTAACGACAGATGGGAGTGGCAGGGATGTGGGTCCTCATAGGTGGGGCGGTAGTCGCCGGTGCGGCAATAATGGGGCTTTTTATTATGTTGGGGAGATTGAGCGAGAACACCGCGGCAATGGGGCAGGCGACGCGAGAGCTCCTGAACCGCTTTCAAAGTGTCGAGGTGCGTCTGGATCAAAGTGAGAAAATATTGAACGACGGTTTGCGAACCCTTCGTGATGAGATTCGGGATTCCTCACGGGAGGGGCGGGAGGAATCGGCGCGCAGCGTGAATCGCTTTGGAGAGGGTATTATCTCTCAACATCAGCTGTTGGTGGATCAGCTGGGGCAGTTGATGCGGCTGAACGATGGCCGAATGGTGTCCATTCAGCAAACCGTAGAGGATCGTTTGCGCGACCTGCAAACGGGGAATGAAGAGCGGCTTGAGAAGATGCGCGCGTTGGTGGATGAAAAACTGCACGCGACCCTTGAAAAGAGACTGGGGGAGGCGTTTGCGTCCGTTTCGGAGCGCCTTGAAAAGGTCCACCAGGGGTTGGGAGAGATGAAAGCCCTTACGGCTGATATGGGGGATCTGAAAAAAGTTCTTACCAACGTAAAAGCGCGCGGAACGTGGGGGGAAATTCAATTGGGGGCTCTTTTGGATCAAATCCTGACGCCGGAACAGTATGGGAAAAATGTCGCCACGCGCCCGGGTAAGAGTGAGCGCGTGGAGTTTGCGATTCGCTTACCCGGTGTTCAGGAAGGCACTCCCGTTTGGATGCCGATTGACTCCAAGTTTCCGCAGGAGGACTATCTGCGAATCATCGCCGCCTCTGAAGCTGCGGATGCGGAGGCCTTGGCGGAGTCGACCAAGGCGCTGGAGCGAAGAGTGGTGGCGGAGGCAAAATCCATCCATGAAAAATACATCGAGCCGCCGCACACCACGGATTTTGCGATTCTCTACCTGCCTGTAGAGGGGCTCTATGCGGAGGTCTTGCGCATGAACGGATTGTGCGAACGCCTGACTCGGGAGTACCGCGTGGTGATCGCGGGGCCGACGACGATAGCCGCTCTTCTGAACAGCCTTCAGATGGGTTTTCGAACGCTTGCGATAGAGAAGCGATCCAGCGAGGTCTGGGTGCTCTTGGGGCAGGTGAAGACGGAGTTTGGCAAGTTTGGGGACGTGCTGGAAAAAGCCCGCATCAAAATTGAGCAGGTGGGCAAGGAGCTTGGAAACGCACAGGTGCGCACGCGCTCCATCGAAAGACGCCTCCGCCAGGTACAAGAGCTGCCGGGGGGAATGGAGGAGGACGCTTTGGGTGAGGTAAATGTGCTTGATACCGCTGAGGATGTGCCGCAAGTCTGAATTAATGGGTACTATCATTTTGCGCCCGTTCCGTTATGTTCTATAATCGTCAGGGTTCTCTATTATTATTGGGGATCTTCGGTTGGTGTTTATCGTAAGGAGTGTGCTGCATGATGGATAAAAATGGATTCCTTGGTCAGGATATGCAGAAGAGCAAGCCCAAGACTCCCATCAGTTTGACGCGTGTGGGAATCACAAATTTACGCCGCATGATTCGCATTGCCTCGCCCGGACATGATACGCTCTTTTTTGCGGAAATGGATCTGTACGCACATTTGAGCGCATCCAGAGCCGGGGTGCATATGTCCCGTTTTTTGGAGAATATAGAAAAAATTGCCATTGAAATGGCAACGGAATCGACCCCGAGCATTGAATCCCTTGCGGAGCGCATGGCGCTTGCGATTGCGCAGACGCAGGATACGAGGCGATCGGAGGTGCGGATTCGGGCGCAATTCCCGGAGCGCAAGGTTACTCCCGTGAGTCAGGTTGAAGTGGAAAACCTCTACACCTTTATAGGCATTGCGGCAAGCGACGGCGTTCAGACACGGCATGTCATCGGTGTAGAGGTGGATGGACTTACCGTTTGCCCCTGTGCCCGAGAGATGGTCGCGGAGCAGTCGCGAAAGGCGCTTGAACAGGAGGGGTATTCCGCGCAGGAGGCCGCCCGTATTGTCGATCTTTTGCCCTTGGCGTCACATAACCAGCGAGGCAGAGGAACGCTTCTACTGGGCACCGATAGAAAACTACAGGCGGAGCAGCTGGTTCGTTTGGCGGAGGCCTCGATGAGCTCCGATATTTATGAACTTCTCAAGCGGCCCGATGAACTTTATATTGTGGATCGAGCCCATCGCAATCCTCGCTTTGTAGAAGATGTCGCGAGGGAAATGATTCATAATGTCTTAAAAGCTTTTCCCGATTTAAGCGATGAAACGTTTCTTTTAGCGCGGCAGGAAAATTTTGAGAGTATCCACGTGCATAACGCTTGTGCGGAAAGATACGGGCTCTTGGGCGAGATGCGCTCGGAGCTGAGCGGAAACGCCGCCCCCCGTCCCCCTGTTTCCATGGATGAGTGGCTTGCACAGCTCTTCTAAGCTTTGTTGGGTTATTACCGGAGCGGGGCATTTTTTAGAGGAGACGCTCTCCACGATGGAGCTTGTTTCCCCTGTCGATGTTTTTTTAACTCGGGCTGCCGTGGAGGTTTTGCGGATGTACGGTGTTCGCGAGCGTTTGGAACGAATCGCGCAGAGTGTCACGGAGGAGACGGGGTACAGCGCTCTGCCCTCCGTGCGTTTTGCCGGAGGGCATTATCGTGCGCTGGTGATTGCTCCTGCAACGGCAAATAGTGTTGCCAAATTTTCTTTGGGCATCGCGGACAGTTTGGCCAGTAGTTTTTTTGCTCAGGCGGGAAAATCTAAGGTGCCCGCGTTCATACTCCCCACGGATTTGGAACCGGAAATGGTGACGAGAACTTCGTCGGGGAGGCTTATTCCCGTTTATCCTCGCCCCGTGGATCTGTGGCATCTCGAAAGACTCAAAGATTTTACGGACGTCCGCCTTTGTCTCTCTCCGGAGGAGCTGTTGGAAAATCTTCGCCTCTTGCCGTAATGGTCTTGTAATGGTAAATTGTTCAAATTGTCGGATTAAATAAACACTCTTGAAAAAAATCAAAATTAATGCAAACTATAGGTGTACGCCGCTAAGGGCGAATGGTGTTGTTATGCGCAGAGGGTAGAGTCATTTAGGGATCCCATCCGAGGGACAATAAGAGTAAGAGGAGGCAGCTTTATGGCGACTCAGGGGTACTTCAAGGATGCGGTCAGTTTTAAGAAGTTCAATTCTACACCGCTGCGAACCACCATTGAAACAGCTTTTTATGGGAACAATGTTTTTTGTGTGACCGATGTGGGAATGGCTTATGAGCTGGCAAAAGAAAGTCCCGGTACCATTGAGCTGACGGGGATGCCTGTGATACACACCGAAGAATTGGGTCTTCCCGAGGGCGCCAATGTTCTGTTGTTTAACGATGGAACGGTTGTCGGAAGGTGTTCTGCAGCAAGGCGCATTGTGGGGCATCCCGGAGTGAATGCATCTGATCTTTCCACTGTTCTCCGCGAGGCCGTTTATGCCGCGCGCTTTCGGACGATGTATTGCGGCGAGGCTGTGGTGGGGCTGGATGAGGATTTTATGATCAAGGCACGGATTCTTATCCCTGAGGGATTTGAAAATAACCTGTACAGCTGGATGAACAATTTTCAGTATTTGAACGAGGAGTATACAGCGCGGTATGCGCAATCGCGAGAGATTGCCGATGCGGACATCCTTGTCTTTGTGGATCCGGATTGGACGCACCCCGATTACCCCTATGGGCTGGCGGTCTTTTCGCCGGAACAAAATTGCGCAGCCGTATTGGGTATGCGTTATTTTGGCGAGATCAAAAAGGGAACCCTGACGCTTGCATGGGGTACGGCTGTTCGAAACGGCTACGCTTCCTGCCACGGCGGCCTCAAACGATACGCCCTTAAGGGGGATAAAAAGGAAGATTTTGTCCTCGCGGTCTTTGGGCTTTCCGGTTCCGGGAAATCCACCATCACGCACGCCAAACACGGCGGTAAGTACGATATCACGGTGCTCCACGATGACGCGTTGATCGTGAATGTTCGCGATAAGTACGCTATTGCGATGGAACCCGCTTATTTTGATAAACTGCAGGATTATCCGATGGGGTGCGACGATAATAAATATTTAATCTCCGTGCAGAACTGCGGATGTGTCCGTACGGAGGACGGTAAAAAAGTGGTGGTTACGGAGGATGTGCGCAACGGAAACGGCAGGGCGATGAAGTCCAAACACTGGACACCCAATCGCGTGGATCGCATCGACGAACCGTTGAACGCCATCTGCTGGCTCATGAAGGACCCCACACTCCCTCCTGTGGTCAAGCTTACCGGAGCGTCTCTTGCTGCTGTCATGGGGGCGACTTTGGCGACGAAGCGTACCTCAGCAGAACACCTTACGCCCGGCATCGATCCGAACCTTTTGATTATCGAAAGTTATGCCAATCCTTTCAGAACCTATCCTTTGGCTTTGGATTATGAACGCTTCAAGCAGTTGATTGAGGATGGGGTGGATTGCTATATTCTCAACACAGGTGATTTTATGGGTAAGAAAGTACAGCCCGCGCATACGTTGGGAATCATCGAGGCCATTGTTGAACACCGGGCGGTTTTTACGCCCTTTGCGACTATCC
>JAGPAO010000148.1 GCA_018063805.1 Synergistaceae bacterium
CTTTAAATACGGATCGTGTTTATCGCAAGAGGTTCTCGTGCCAGAGAACGATAGAAATATTAAGTGAAGCAGATGGAACGCAGTTTGACTCGGAGCTTTTGATGTATTTTAAAAAGATACCGCATGAGGATTTTGAGCGTGTGTATGAAAAACACAAACAAGATTGCGCCGATATTTTTACCGTTTTATAGTTTTGGAAATTCCCAGGTTTTAATCAAACTTCTTACCGGACGAAAATCATTTGTAATGAGGATTGTATTGTTTATAGAGAGAGTGTAACCATTGGTTGCAAAGGAGGATGCAGTAATGAAGCGTTATTCAGTGTTTGTTGCGGTTTGTGTTCTTATGTCTGTCCTGTATGTTTTGCCTGCATTTGCTGCTGCCGGAGGCAATCAATCGATAGCCGAGGATATAGCAAGGCTTTTGGGGGAAAAATTTAATCCGGAGAGTGTCTCCGTTACAGTGCTGGACAGCCATGCTTATGCGGAGATGTACGGCGCGATTTTAAGTAAAATTCGAATTGACTCCATGCGGCTTGAGGCCGTATTAAATGATGTCCCCAAGAGTGTGTCCGGGGACGCGAATAGCCTTGCTCGCTATATTGCCCTCTCCAAAGGTGAGATCGTTCTCAAGGAGAAGGATGTGAACTCTTATTTTGCAAAAAACGAAAAGGGCGGATTCTCAAATCTTGCCTTTGATTTTACAAGCAAAGGTTTTAAAGCCAGCGGGAAATATACGGGAACTTTTTTGTTTACGATTACCATTCGGCTGAATGCAGAGGGGGTTCTTGCTCTTAAACCGGACGGCGTCTATCTTGATAAGGTTTCTATTTTTGTAGAGAAAGTAAGACAGCCGCAGGCTATTACGGATCAAATCATAAAAAGGGTCAATCCGCTTGTTGAATTTAAGGAAATCCCCTTTCCCGTTACGTTCAAAAAAATAACGATGAACGGGACGGAAGCCAAGATGACGGGCTTCCCTCAAAAGTTCAAGGGGGGCGTAACCGCAGTCTGGATGCGTCCATAAAGGGTCTTTTTTTTCAAATTTGAAACTTGTAAACGGGTGGAATGAGGTTCGTTTGTAGGTCACTGGAGTGTTTGTTTTGGAATTACTTAAAAAAATGAAGGGCGATCGTTTCATTTACCTGTTGTTGGTTTTGGCGATGCTTTCTTTTGCGGGAGCCTTTCATGCCGGAAAGGTGGGCATCGCTCTTATCTCTCCTGCAGCTCTGACATTTTGGCGCTTTATCATCGCGATGTTTCTCCTGCTGCCTTTTGCGCTTAAGCAACCTCGTGAACGGTTTATACCTAGGGTGCAGGATGTCCCTCTTTTTGTGATGATTGGTTTTGTGGGTATTTTTATGTACCACTATCTTTTTTTTACGGCTTTGATCGACACCTCCCCTGTTAATGCCTCCGTTTTAGGTTCCTTTACTCCGCTTTTAACGTCCGCATTGGCAGTTATTTGGTTAAAGGAAAAACTCAGCGGCGGTCGTTTGATTTCGCTTTGCGTTGCCTTCTTCGGAGTGCTTTTAGCCCTTACCGGCGGAAATTGGCGTGTTTTATCCGAAATGCGCTTTAACCGGGGGGATCTGATGATGTTGGCTGCTGTTTTTTTTCTTGCCATTTATAATGTGCTCAGCAGGAAAGCGTTAGTGCGGTACACACCGCTCTCCGTGTTGTTTTGGGCGATGGTTGTTTCTAACGTATTGGTGTTACCTGTTTTTCTTTGGGAGCGTCCTTGGGATACATTCCCCTGGTCTTCCGTTCCGGCATGGGCATCCGTTTTTTATATGGGGATTTTCCCCTCCGCTTTAGGCTATTTGTTTTACCAGATGGGGATCCAAAAAATAGGCGTGACGCGCTGTGTTCCGTTATTCAATATCGTCCCTGTTTTCGCGATGTTGTTATCCCTTCTGTTTTACGGGCAGCAGAGCCTTTCTTTAGCTCAGGTGATAAGTTCTTTTATTATTATCATCGCGGTCTATTTAAACTCTCGCCTAGCCTAGCTTAACAAATGGGGTGCCCGTTTCTCACAAGAGAAAGAGCACCCCATTTGTCATTACTTGATCAACCCAATAACTTTGCTTGGGATGAAGAATACATCCTTGATGTTGACGTTGACGCCGTTGTTCGTGACAGTGCTTCCATTCAAGAGTACGAAATTTTTGTTTTCCGGAATGATCAACACCGTGTTGCCTTTAGTGACAATCATGCGTGGGTTGTTGGGGTTGCTGTTATCCACTTTTACTGTTGCGCCTTTAGCTTCAAACGCAGCCTTTGCATTGTTGTAGAGCTCTTCTGTCGTTTTATTCAAATCAATGCCCCAAACACCCGCACTTATTTTGCTTATATCCGTGTTGTCAATCGTTCCGGTGATCCGTTCATTACCGGGAAGATAGGTATACAGCGTAATTTCCTCTCCTGTATGTCCGCCCGTTGTCCAACCAATATTTGCGCGTCTGGAAATCATGGGGCCCACCGTATAGTTCATGTTGCCCTTTTCTGTGGCCTTAATGGCGGCCTCTTCTTCAGCGGTTAAGTCGGTGATGCCGTAAAAATCTGACATGACTTGTTTGATATTCGTTTTATCGGCGTTGAACTTCGCTTCAACTCCTTCTCCTGTAAGCCGTGCTTTTTTAAGGGGAGCTATAAATTGTGAGAGGGGAGCGCTGTCATAGCCCTTGGTTGTATTTCTGTCACCTATCGATATGCCGCCATTACCGTGGTCGGTTAACGCAAGAACCATCGTTTTGCCGTCTTTTTTTGCAAAATCAAGGGCTGCTTTTACTGCCTTATCGAAAGCGTTAACATCAGAGATGACACCCACTGGATCGTTGGCGTGTGCTGCCCAATCGACTTTAGATCCCTCTACCATAAGGAAGAATCCCTTTTTATTTTGAGCGAGTATAGTGATCGCCGCCTTCGTCATATCGGCAAGAGAGGGTTCCTGAGGCTGCAGCTCCGTTCTATCCATTTCATAGCGCATCGCGCCGTTTGTTGAGGGGGCAAACATGCCCCATGTTTTGCCTGTAAGGCCTTTCAGTTCAGATCCCTTCGTGATGTAGGTGTAGCCGTTATTTTTTAGGACGCTGACAAGGTTTTCCTTGTCGGCACGGTCGGTAAGACGATTGGATCCGGCACCGAATACTACATCAATTTCGTTATGAACTTGCTGTTCGGCAATAATATCCTCCTTGCTTCTGTCCGGATAGTGAGAGGAGAATGCGGCCGGAGTTGCGTGCATAACCTGTGATGTGGATACCAACCCTGTGGATTTGCCCTTCAGTTTCGCCGCTTCTAAGATAGTCGCAACGGGGATGCTTTGATCCGTTACACCTATGAATTTGTTATTTGTTTTGACTCCCGTGGCGATAGCGGTACCTGCCGGGGCCGAATCTGTGATTGCTCCGACAACGCCCTTGTTCATCCACCAATTGCGCACAAGGCCGCTCGCCATTTCATCTAAAGCCATCGTTTTATCCGTGTCAAACGTGCCTGTCGTATCGTTGTAAGCATTGTACCAGCGCGTTAGTGTTACGCCTGCCGTGCTCATTCCATCCGGAATCAAAACGATGATATTCCTAATATTGCTGTTCGTACGCATTGCTTTTTCCCTGTCAATAGCGAATCCATCTGTAGAAGCACCGAATACGATAAAGAGAGCTAATAGGATTGCGGTGGTTTTACTTGTCTTCATTTTTTTTGCGTGCATTTTACATCCTCCTCAATTTAATTGCGTTGTAACTCTGCTATGATTTTTACCACTCTAATGTAAAAAAAAGATGACAACTTGGTTGCGTTAGAGTAAAGATATGCAATGGGGTTGTTTGGGTGTGGTTAACTGTAACTATTATGGCTAAAAGTCAGGGCGCAAATCTTGCCACATTTTTTTGTTGCGCTTATATTTCAGCTTGTTTTTTTCGTTCTTCCACGCTAAAATGATAGCCGTTTCTATTCTTTTCCTTTTTTTATTTTTTCGCCAAAAAGGTAACAAAAGAGGCTCCTGCTTAGCTTTTGATTGTACTATCCCAGTATAATAAGCATAATTTGTTGTATTTGTAGTGTGAATTCAATGAAATTAATATTGATACTACAAATTTTTTTGCCTGATCCGGGCTAGATGCCGCGAAATGCGGTGCGGCAAATCCATATAAAGAGGAGTGTTGGGCAATGCAGTTTGACGCGCAGAGATATATGTATCCTTCGAGAAGAACCGTTGTTTTTGGTAATCGCGGAATGGTTGCTACGGGGCAGCCTTTGGCCGCTCAGGCGGGGTTGGAAATTCTTAAAAAGGGCGGTAATGCCATTGATGCCGCGATTGCCACTGCGGCATGCTTGACTGTGGTGGAACCAACATCCAATGGAATCGGAGGGGATTCTTTTGCCCTCATTTGGGTTAAGGGAAAACTGCATGGTTTGAACTCCAGCGGACATTCCGCCAAGGCAACGGATCTTTCGGTTTTGACGAAGGCAGGGATGAAGGAAGTCCCCAAGTATGGCTGGTATCCTGTCACCGTCCCCGGAGCGCCCTCGGGATGGGCCGCACTTTCTAAGAAATTCGGGAAATTGCCTCTTTCTGAAGTTTTAAAACCGGCAATTGCCTATGCAACCGACGGTTATGCAGTGTCCCCCACGATGAGCAAGCTTTGGAACAAGGCATTCTCCAACTTCATGAAGGAGTGCAAGGGGGATGAATTCAAACATTGGTTTGAAACGTTTTGTCCCAGCGGCAAGGCGCCGCAGCCCGGTGAAATGTGGAGTTCTAAGGGACACGCCGAAACGCTCTCCCTGATCGCGGAAACCGGAGGAGAAGCTTTCTACCGCGGTGTTTTGGCCGAAAAAATCGATG
>JAGPAO010000149.1 GCA_018063805.1 Synergistaceae bacterium
TTTGGGCGATGTGTTCCGCCGTTTCGCGGCTTCTGCGCAAGGTGCTGTGGTAGATGAAATCCAATTTTGAATCCGTTTTCAGGAGGTAACGCCCTGCATTTTTAGCCTCCAGCTCTCCTTGCGGAGAAAGAGGACGGATGGTGTCGTTTGTGCTGTATTCGGCGTCTCCGTGGCGGATCAAGTAAAGTTTCATCGAATAGCTCCTTTTTTTTAAAATGGCCTCAGCAGGATAGAGACAGTAAATTTCTGTAAATGGGATACGGCCAAATTTCAGAGGACATTAACAGCTCCGCCGCATCACATTTCTCCCGAATCTGCCGCATCAGAGGAACAGCCTCCTCTACTAAGGTAATTGCGCGGTCGGAAATGCTCATAGGTGCTATTTTATCTTTTATCGCTCTGAGTGCAATGGCATCCGAAATCAAACCGGCTTTATAAAGCCCCAAATCACGGATGTATTTTCGCCACGGCTCCCCCTCGCTGAATTCTGCGCCCAACGCTGCGATGGAATCTTTTTCAAGAATCAACTGCTTGGACAATCCGGGGAGAATTCCCTCCCAGAGCATATCATATAAAACAGACATTTCTATTTCCAGTGTGCGCGCAAAGGACTCCATGCGAATTTCATGCAGGGCCTCCAGCTCTCTCTGCTTGAAAACGCCGAATGCATCGAGCATCTCCTTGTTTTTGGGCAGGAGGAAAAGGTCTATTTTTTCCGGAATAGTGACGGCTTCAATCAATCCGCGGCGCATCGCCTCTTCATGCCACTCATGCGAATACGCATCCCCCTCGAAAAGGATAGGAGCGCCTCGCTTGATCGCCTCGGCAATCGCTTTCATGGCAGCATCGATGGGATCCGCCCCTTGCGTTGTTTGTGATTCGATCATTTCTCGCATTTGTCTTATTCCCCAGGCCCATAGGGAGGCCAGCAGCGTGATCGGCAGTGCGATAGACTGAGAGGCTCCCGGCGCGCGGAATTCAAACTTATCCCCCGTAAAGGCGATGGGGGAAGTTCGGTTGCGGTCGCAATCATAGCGGATAATGGAGGGCAGTTTGGCCAATCCGAGATCCAGCAGCTCTTTATCGGGCATTTTAAGATCGGGTTTTTCTATTGCGCCCAAAAGATTCGTCAATGCCTCCCCAAGATAGATGCTCATAATACTGGGCGGGGCCTCGTGCCCGCCCAAACGGGTCCTATTCCCCGCTGTGGCAACGCTGGCCTGCAGCAAACTGTGGTATTCCGATACCCCAAGGATAAAGGAGGAAAGGAATGTCAGGAAGAGAACATTCTGGCGGTGATTTCTGGACGGTTTGAGCAGATTGTGCCCCTTATTGTCCATGAGGGATACATTGATATGTTTGCCGCTGCCATTCATACCGTCAAAGGGTTTTTCATGGAAGAGGAGGCGCAAATCGTGATTTCTGGCCAGTTTGCGCATCGTTTCCATGATGATTTGATTTTGATCGCAAGCGGTATTGGCATCGGAAAAAAGCGGTGCGAATTCAAATTGGCAGCGCGCAACCTCGTTGTGTCGGGTGGTGATAGACACGCCAAGGCGCGCTAAATCGCGCTCCACGTCCTCCATATAGGAGAGTACGCGCTGGGGGATTGCCCCAAGATAATGGTGGTCTAATTTTTGGTCCTTTGCCGGTTGGGCGCCTATTAGAGTGCATCCGCAAAAGCGAATATCGGGGCGCAGCTGTGCCCGTGGGCGATCCAAGAGAAAGAATTCCTGCTCCGCGCCGATGGTAAGGCATACACTCTGCGTCTCGTGCTCTCCCAGAAGCAATAATAATTTAAGCGCTTCGCCCTCCACCGCATCCAGAGAACGCAGCAGCGGTGTTTTTAGATCCAGAGGCGTTCCATCGTAGGAAAAGAAAACGCAGGGAATGCACAGCGTTCCCCCTTTGGGGCTTTTTACGATGAAGGCGGGGCTGCTGCAATCCCACGCACTGTAACCGCGGGCTTCAAAGGTGGAGCGTTTGCCCCCGGTGGGGAATGAGGACGCATCCGGTTCCCCTTGGATGAGATCCTGCCCTCTGAATACATCCAGCGGAGTGCCATCGGGGGATGCGACCGTGAAGGCGAGGTGCTTTTCGGCCGTCAGTTCCGTTTGCGGGTGGAACCAATGTGTCCAGTGCGTTGCGCCTTTGGAAATAGCCCACTCTTTCATGGCAAGGGCGACAACGTCCGCAACACCTGCATCCAGCTTTTGCCGTCCTTCTATAGCGGCGATCAGGTGGTTGTAATTTTCCGGATTGAGTTTTTCTTTCATCACTCTGTGATTAAAAACCATCGAGCCGAAAATATCGCGCACCCTTGGATACTCTTTATACGCAGTCATTGATACCCCTCCTCGGCAGTGAGCCTTTAAAAATTAAAGGCGTTGCGAACAGAAGTCCGCAACGCCTTTGTTGACAAGAAAAAGTCTATCACAGTTTTTTTTAGCGGTCAACAGAGAGCCTCATCTATCGATGCAAATTGGACTCGCGTTGAAAGGGCGTTTAAGGCGATCAGATGAATCATTTCGCTCACGGTGGTGCAGCATTCCGGAATAACGGTGACGGCATATTTTTCCGCACTTTTTGAGATTGCCGTGTGGGTGACACAATTTTGAGTCATCATACCGCAGATCAGAAGTTCCTCCGCTCCAAGAGCGGTTAAGACTTCTTCTAAGTTTGTTTTGTGGAAGCTGTCGGCGTAGTGTTTGATCACAATAGCGGAATCGGGAGCGGCGTTTAAAACCTCCGATTTAATGGCAACGCCTTCGGTTCCCTCATTAAAAAAAGGAGCTATGCCGACTTTGGAGTCTGCAACATGCTGGATATGGATAACGGGTATGTTGCTGCGTTTTGCCTTTTCGATTGCTTTAAGGACATTCTCCAAAGTTTGATCCGTATTCCACAGTGGGAATGCTCCGCCGGGAAAGTAATCATTTTGCAAGTCAATAACTAAAAGTGCCTTTTTCATTTAGAACCAGCTCCCTTTTTCTAGAAGATTTTTTTGCCGCTCTGTATGTCGGGCGCCCATGGGCGATAGTTATTTTGTTCCATAAAGTATTTTATTTTTTTGTTTATAGCAAGGAAATTATACCCTGTCCGAATCGGGAATTCAAACAAGTGTGCCCGTTTGCTGTTGTCGGCCAAACGATGAATGCGTAAATTCTCTGTGGCCATCATCTCCAATGCGTGGCATAAGCTTATGCCGGAACGTCCTATTTGCGTTCCGTGGAAGCGGCACGGAACAGGGCACCGCGAACCGCCTTGTGGTTTTAGCTAATTGCTGTAAAATGCAATAAAAGAACGATGAAAATAGTCACATGATGTCCGTTTTTTTATTGAGATTGGAGCTGTACTATTTGATAGATAACAAATTAAAAGTCTTGTTTGGTGATATGGGCATGTTGTCCGTTGCTCTTATATGGGGTGCTACAAATGTAGTGATAAGAGGTGCGCTTTCCGGGATAACGCCATTTTGGTTTTGTGCTTTCAGGTTTATAACCGCTTTTGTAGCCGTAGCCATTATATTTGGAAAAAGGGCCGTTGTATTACCGAGGAATAAATGTCTAGCCGGAATGCTGACGGGCGCTACCTTTATATGCGGCTATTTAGTGGCTACATGGGGTCTTCTTTATACGACAGCCGGAAATCAATCCTTTATTCTGTCGATGTCCGTTGTCTCTGTGCCTCTGGCAGTATGGGCCTTGACTAAGAAATTTCCGGGCTGGCACATCATGACCGCAATCCTGTTGTGCATCGCAGGGATTGGAGGTCTTGTGCTTGATGACTCGATGTCCGCTAATTTAGGCGATATTTTGAGTTTTGCCGCGCTGTTTTTTCTGACGGCATACATCCTGCTTGTCAACAAATTTGTAAGGGATACGGACCCGTGCGGGTTAGCCTGCTGGCAGGCCTTAGGCGGCATGATCGTAGCTATCGTCGCAGCATCTCTTTTTGAGCCATTTCCATCAAACATAACGCTTTCAGCGGTTAACGCGATCTTGTACGCAGGTACCATTGGCTTTGCGCTGACACTCGTCATTCAGACTGTC
Source organism: Synergistaceae bacterium (assembly GCA_018063805.1). GTDB lineage: Bacteria > Synergistota > Synergistia > Synergistales > Synergistaceae > JAGPAO01. Next base: position 4,053 of record JAGPAO010000149.1, read on the forward strand.
GCTCAAAAATACACAACCGCTACACGCGCCGCGATCTTTCTTTCCCTGTCGGGCGTCTTTGGGAGTGCCATCGGTGTTGTTTTTATGGGAGAACCCATGACCGTGCGCATTTTTGTCTCCTCTGCGCTGATCTTTATGGGCGTTTTATCGGTAGAAATCATTCCCGCTCTCTCCTATTCCTTGAGTAATCGCAACGGTGGCCGAGACTGACGATACGGTTTCCGCTGCGTTCTTGAAAAAGTCCAATCGTCTGGACAAATGCGTGGACTTGATATATATTTTCCAAGTGAACAAAGGCGTTCATCAAATGATGTCATGGGTCTATCCCCGCACATTATTTGATGAACGCCTTTTTAGGTTTTTGTGACAGGAGATAAACAACTCGTAATATCAAGGGGGCTTTTGTATGCTTACGGCAATAGTGGGTATCAATTGGGGTGACGAGGGGAAAGGCAGAATGGTGGATTTGCTTTCGTCCGATTACGATATTATCTGCCGCTATCAAGGCGGAAATAATGCGGGGCATACGGTTGTAAACGAAAAAGGCAAGTTCATATTGAACCTGCTGCCGTCGGGTATTTTGCGCGACACCACGGTGAACGTAATGGGAAACGGTATGGTGGTGGATCTGGAGCATTTGTGCAACGAGATAAAATCGCTGACGGATAAAGGCGTCACCATTACGCCCGACAACCTGAAAATAAGCGACAAGGCGATTATCTGTTTCCCATACCATCGGATGCAGGATATTTGGGAGGAAGAGCGCCTCGGCGATAAAAAATTCGGCTCGACGCGCCG
>JAGPAO010000039.1 GCA_018063805.1 Synergistaceae bacterium
GGGTTGGCGATATCACATCTCGATCGCGCGGATCTATGGTCAGCATGGACTCCGGGCTTGCAACGAGCTATAGCTTAGAAAACCTTCAGGAACGAGGCAGTCTCTTTCTCATGCCCGGGGATCCCGTTTATTGCGGGATGATCGTTGGCGAAAGCTCTCGAGGAAAAGATTTGCCGTGTAACCCGTGCAAGAAAAAGCAGCAGACAAACCATCGCGCCGCAAGCAAAGATGCAACCATCATGCTGGATGTACCGCGCAAATTGACGATAGAGAGCGCTCTGGAGTGGATCGAATCCGATGAGTGGGTTGAAATCACCCCCAAATCCGTTCGCATCCGCAAAATTTACCTTGACCCAACGGAACGCAAACGAGCGGAAAACCGCGGCGGCCAAGGCTCCGTCAGCGAATAAAAGTCAATAACACACAAAACGGGGGAGACTTTAATCAAGTCTCCCCCGTTCTTTATTGATATTGAATCAATGTGCCGCATCCCATTCAGAGGCAAACTGAACGTAATCCTCATAGGCTTTTTTGAGCAGCTCGGGAGTGTCCAACTCATAGGGACAGCGCGTTTTGCACGCCCCGCACAAAATACAATTGGGAATGCGCGCCATTTTTTCGCGCCACTCCGGCGTGAGAAACGCCTCAGGATCCATCCTTCGCAGAACCAGGGGCATTCTGGCGGAAAAGGCAATCTCAATATTAGCCGGACAGGGAAGGCAATAGCCGCATCCGCGGCAAAAACCGGAACTCAGAGATTCGCGGTCTGCATCAATCCGCTGTTGAATGAGGGCATCCATTTGCGGAGGATTTTTTTCAAGAGCGATAAATTCATCCAACTCCGCCTCTCTTTGCACACCCCAAATGGGCAGTAAATTCTCGTACTGCCGATGAAATACAAAAGCAGTGCGGGCATCGGTCAAGATTCCCCCTGCCATGGATTTCATGGCGATCAACCCCACGTCCTTTTTGCGGCAAAGTTCGATCAATTCCAAGTCTTCCGGCGAAGAGAGGTAGCTCAGAGGAAACTGAACGGTCTCGTAAAGATCGGACTGAGCCGCCTCTAAAGCGAGGGGAAGGCGGTGGAAGGTGATTCCGATATGGCGAATCAACCCCTTCTCTTTAGCGGCAAGAGCGGCAGCGTACAGGCCATCCTCATCCTCCGGCCGATGCACCTTTTGTGCAACATGGAATTGGTAGAGATCAATCACATCGGTCTGGAGCTCCTTCAAACTTGTCTCCAGTTCGGACAGCAACTCCTTGCCCGTTTTCGCCGTCGATTTAGTCGCTATCACCACGGCACTGCGATGTCCTTTTAATGCCTCGCCCACTTTGGATTCACTATCCGTATAGTTTCGGGCCGTATCAAAAAAATCAATCCCATTGTCAAAAGCCCTGCGAATAAGATTTACCGCCTCTTTTTGACTGATCCGTTGAAGGGGCAAACACCCCATCCCCGTGCGGCACACGCTTATATTGGTCCTTCCCAGTCTCATCTTCTCCACATCATCATCCCCCTACTATCAATTTATTCTTTGCCATTCAACACGGTCTACAAGGTCAGCCACGGCCGCCCTGTACGCCGATAAACTGCTCTTTGAGCTGTCCACTTCCAGATAGGAACGACTTCCATCCGGCCGATATATTTTATTCCACCAAGAAACGGCTTTTATACGAGGATACGCACCTGTTTTCAAATGTGAAAAGGCCGATGTTATCCACTCCGCTTTATCCTGCTTCCCCCTCTCTTCGGAAACCCCCATTTCCAGAATAGCAAGGGGCTTTTTGGGCGAAAGCGCCGTAAGCTGCGGGTATATCTTCTTTAATATAACATGAAAGGGTTTTGCCTCCCCTGAGCGCAACCGCCCGTACACACTCACACCGATCCAGTCCACCCACTCATCCCCGGGATAGTAATAACGAGGGGCATTCCACTCCTTATCCGGCCACGGTGCCGAGGCAAGGTGAAAAACCCACGTGACGTTGGACACGCCTTCGGCGCGGAATAAAGAGACAATATGGCGATACGCATCCCGAAAACGCTCCGGGCCATCCGGGATATCACTATCCCCGTATTGCCGTTTTTCCGCTCCGCCATTCCAAACCGCACTCCACGGAAACCAAGCCCCGTTTGCCTCCGGGCCGAATTCAATCATAACGGGAAAACCCAAAGCAGCAACTTCATGCGCATAAAGTTGGAGTTCCTTGTCAAAATCGCCTTTAATAATTCTATCCAGAGTATACTTCGTTTCTTTTTTATTCTGTTGCAGCGTGCTCCACGGCATCATCCCGATCAGAGGGATAATCCCCTTGCGGTGAAGAACGAGGCACGCCTCTTTGGGAAAGGATATCCCTTTATACCAATGGTCGCTGATGTAGGACCAGACCACTGCCTTCTCTGCCAATTGGAGGAAAGAATCTACCCTTTGTTCGGTGACGTCATCATCGCGCAGACCAAAATCGGGGTGTGCGGAGTGATAGATCCCCTCTTTTGGCGGAATCACATACAGCCGCTCCGTAGCCTCTCCTTGGAATGAAACAAGAAGGAAGAAGAAAAGAATACAGAGCGTTACTTTTTTCATGACCTCTTTTTCCGCTGATAGCGAACATACGCAAAAACCAATAAAGCGCACGACACGATCAGCAGAATGCTTATCTGCTGTAAGGCCTTGTGTATCCGCTCACTCTCCGCCCCTATCCAATAACCGAGAGAAGTGAGGATAACGACCCAAATAGCGCTCCCAAGCGCCGTGTAAAAGCTAAACGTCAAGAGCGGCATTCGTGCAAGCCCGGCCGGAAGAGAGACATATTGCCGAATTACGGGAAGGAGACGGCAGGTAAACGTGCTGATATGCCCGTGCTTTTTAAAAAAAATCTCCGCCTTATCCAGCGCCTCCGGGCTGACCAAAAAATACTTGCCGTAGCGGTCAAAAAAACGACGCCCCCAGCGAATTGCTATCCAATAATTAAAAAGAGCACCCAAAAGACTCCCAAGTATCCCAGCAAAAACAACCGGCAAAAAACTCATTTCTCCGCGGCTGACAAGATAACCGGCGGGTGGGAGAACGACCTCGCTGGGGAAGGGGAAAAAAGAGGACTCCAGAAACATCAAAAAAACAATCCCCGCATACCCAAAATGCCCCACAACGGCCACCAACCAAGAGACAAACCAACCAAATAAAGCTGCAAACCAGTCGAGAAAAGCCACTTTTATTCCTCCTGAAAGATTCATCTGCATAGAAACACGGTTCATTTTACATCAAGGGGAGAAATAATTCTCCTCTATTTCTTTTTTTTGTTCTTCACTCTACAATAGTGATTATTCGGATATGAAGGGAGCAAACTATGAATCAATCAAAGGTCTATTTTACGAATTTGCGCACAAGCAATGAAGTGAACCTGGTGAATAAAATGGAGAAAGTGGCTGTTGCCGCCGGTTTAAAAAAAATACCGCTCAAGGATAAATTAGTCGCGTTAAAGGTCCATTTTGGAGAGCCGGGGAACCTATCCTTTCTCAGGCACAACTACACCGCACGGCTGAGCCAGATCGTCTCCGCGTCAGAGGGCAAACCGTTTGTGACGGATGCCAACACGCTGTACAAGGGGGAGCGGTCTAACGCCTACGACCACTTAAAAGCAGCAGAACAAAACGGCTACACATCGGTGACCGTCGGCTGTCCCGTTCTTATTGCTGATGGACTGCGGGGGCATGACCACCGCGAGATCCCCATCAACCTCAAGCACTTTGATAAAGCATTTATAGCCTCAGGGATAGCCGAAGCCGATGTGGTGATCTCCATCAACCACTTTAAAGGACACGGGGCGATGGGCTTTGGCGGCGCAATCAAAAACTTAGGGATGGGATGCGCCTCAAGGGACGGCAAAAACAGGATGCACTCCAGCACTCCCCCCACGATCAAGAGGGAAAACTGTGTCGGATGCAACGAGTGCGTCACACACTGCGCTTACAACGCAATCACCCTTGACGGGCAAAACAAAGCGGTGATAAACAAAGAAACGTGTGTCGGTTGCGGCCAGTGCGTCTCCACCTGCGCCTTTGATGCCGCCCAAGTAACGTGGCAGCACGGAGGAAACGACTTGGCAGAACGCGTGGCGGAGTACGCCCTTGCTTCTGTACAGGGAAAGGATCAGTTGCATATTTCCTTTATATTGGAGGTCTCCCCTCTGTGCGATTGCGTGGATCATAACGATATCCCCATCGTCTCCAATATCGGCATTCTGGCATCCACGGACTGCGTCGCTCTTGATATGGCCTGTGTCGATCTTGTCAATGCGGCACCAATCAGCCCCGATTCCTGCCTTGCAGAGCACATCGATGCCAATGGAGGCAGAGGATTGGATAAATTCACGCTGCTCCACCCCAAAGGGGGTTGGCGTCAGGGCATTGAGTACGCGGAAAAAATCGGCCTTGGCTCCACAAATTACGAATTAATCACACTTTAAACATAAAAACACAAGGGGGTTGTTTTTTTGGTTTGCTTTCAGACGTACCAGAATACGAGCAATGCAATTCTAGCGGATACCCTATGCAAAAAACTGAATCACAGAGGGTATCAGGCTCAGTTTTGCGCCGACGAAAACGCCGCAGTAGAATCCGTTCTGGGGCTGATCCCGGAGCAGGCCTCCGTAGGGATACCGGGAACTGTCACTATCCGCCAACTTGGGCTGATGGAAAAACTATCCGAAAGAGGCAACAAAATCTTTCAGCATTGGGATCCCAGCTTAAAGCCTGAGGAAAAAAAACAGCGCTTCTTGGACGCAAACAGTGCGGATTGGTTTTTAACGAGCAGCAATGCGATCACACTGTCCGGTGATCTTGTCAATATCGACGGAGTGGGAAATCGCGTTTCTGCAATGGCCTGGGCACCGGGAAAGATTCTTTACGTTATTGGCATGAATAAAATCTGCCCCGACCTGCAGTCAGCGATAGAGAGAGTGCGCAACGTTGCCACTCCCCCCAACTGCATTCGCTTAAACGGTCAGACCCCCTGTGCCAAATTGGGACACTGCGCCAACTGTGACGTGCCCGAAAGAGTGTGCCGCATGCTCACGATTATGGAGCGCCCCCCCTTCGGCCGAGAGAGCCACATCTTGTTGGTGGGAGCCAATCTAGGTTATTAGCTTCTTCTAATTTTTTTGAATAACAAACAGGAGGCTGAGTCAGCCTCCTGTTTGTTATTGTTTTGGGCGTATATCGGAAGAAACAGGCTTCGCATCTCCGTAAAGAGCTCGGTACATGTAGATATTTCCCATAACCGCCTTCACATAGTTGCGCGTCTCGTTATAAGGAATCGCCTCTATCCACTCCTGCATATCACCAATGCCCTCCTTGCTCCAACGCTTAACGGGAGTCCCTCCTGCGTTATAGGCGGCGATGGCAAGCGGCATTTCCTTGAAACCCGCGATCAACCCTACCATGTGGTTCGCACCCAACAGGACATTTCCCGCCGGTTTTCGGTATAAATCCGCATCTAACTTCATCCGTTTGGACTCCCCTCTGGCGGTCGCAGGCATGAGCTGCATCAAGCCATACGCACCGGCACTGCTCACCACATGAGGTTCAAACATGCTCTCCTGCCGCATAATCCCCCATATAACGGAAGGAGGCAACCCCGTTTTAGAGGACGCGGCGCGCACCTCCGTCTCAAAGGCTTTGGGATGGAGACACTCCGCCACCTCTCGCGTCAGAGGAATTTTTTGATCGCGCTTCCGTAAAAAAAGTGTCGCTTGCCGCGCTGAAGCAGGATAATCTCCGCTCCACCTTGCCAAACGCGCCGACCGATAGAAAGATTCTGCGCTTTGGCTTCGGCCAAAATCCGCCCGTGCGTAAGAAATAAAACCCCAATCCTCTAAAAGACCGGCTCCCGCTCTCCAATCCTGAGACGAAACCGAAGCGGAAAGAACGTCGGGATGCGGATTGAGGAGCAGAGAATAATATTCAAAGGGGTAACGCGCCTGCAATTCTTTAGAAAGAACATTGGCCTCCTCCATGCGATTTAGCGAAACTAACGCGCGGATTTGCCAATAATACAACCTGGATGCCATGGTGAAATCACGCGGTTCGGCAAGACTTCCAAGCCGCCACATCTCCAGTGCTGCGGCTGCGTCTTTTTGTTTCCATCGATGCAATCCCTTTTCCCAATAACGCGTTGCAGCTTGTACACTTTTGGGATAGCGCCTCAATAATTCCGATTCTGCACGATTTTGCTGCTCCCCATCCGTCAGAGCAATTAAAGAGACAAGAGCCTCCGCAACCACTTCTTCATCATCTCTGGAGCGAATAACCTGTTGAAGTGCGTCTGCAACCGCTTCCCTGTACCCTCGCGACGCAAGCGCTCTCATCCGCTGAACGGATCGCTGCGGGTATTCGTCTCCCTCAATGGCACCTCTCCGCCACAAAGAGAGAGCCTCCCCATTTTCCTTCAGCCGATAGTGAGAGTATGCTTTGTAATAACGGGCGGCCTCCCCATAAACGGAATCCTTCCCACCCAAGGCAAACCACTTAATGGCCTCCTTGTAATTCCTTCTGGTATAAGCATTGTACCCAAGCGCGTAAGCGGCTCTTGGGGTCATCGCCCTGCCGGAACTCCGAATTTTTTTAAAGGCGGATGCGTGATGCGGAGAGAGAATAAGAAGATCAGCCGCTTCATTCAGTGTTGCTGCGGGAAATTGAATGATTTCTTCCAGAGCTCTTCTTGTTTGGTTGCGATCCTCAGCAACATCCCTCATTTTCCGAAACCAGGCTAAAGATTCTTGATCTTTTCCATCCGCTTTTGTTAAACGCCCAAGGGCATAGGAAAGATAGTAACGAAGCGACGGAGGAGAATCTCCCCATAAGCCCTTCGCCGTTGTATAGGCCTCCTGTTTGCGCCCTGTACGTTCATAGCCCAAGACACGAAGCATCCCTGCGTAGGGAGCGAGTTCTTGCGGGAATACGGCCTTTGCATCCTCCAGTATCTCCAAACCCTGTTGATAACGCCCCTGAATCCAAAGGGCGTTTACGTATAGCGATAAATCCTTCGAGGTAAGATCCGTTTGAGACTTTTTGACGGAATCCATTTGAGCCCAATCGCGATTCCAAAAAGATGCCTCCATTTTATGATCTACCGGCTGCGCGGATAAAGTTTTTGGAGCCGCAACATGAAAATGCAAGGCGATTAAGATAAAAAACAGACAGGAGGAGAGCAGTATGCCGATAAGCACCTCCGGGGATAAAAATCGCGCCTTGTTATTCCCGCCGTTATCCGCTATGGTTTTACCAAACTCAATTTTATTATCAAGCTCACTTTTATCGGAGGATTTTAGGTCCATGTTAAAAACCGCCTCTCTTTTGGGTATCGCCCCTTATTCTAGCCTAAATACCCCTTGGAGCAATGGGGAAATTAACCATTTGAAATGTTCCTTGGGGGAAATAGCCGCATCCGCATGCCGGGAAGAAGTGATGCTTTCTCCCAAACCGGGGTTGGTTGACCCCGATCATTGCGGTCATCACCAAGATATGGATATCGTTACTTTTCTTAAAAGTGCGGACGCACTCGCTCCGCACTGGAAGGAACAGGCTCGCATCGGCCTTCGGGAGGATAACCCTAAAAACATAATGCCGCAGCTTCGAGCAAGGGGGATCCTCATGGAAAACAGCATGTTTTCGGCTACCGATGGGGTGAACACCCATAAAGGGCTCATCTACGCCCTCTCCATCCTTCTGGCGGCAGCCTCTCTCGCCTGCCGTTTAAGGCAGGTAACCCCTCGCGAAATCTGCGCCCTTGCCTCTGAAATTGCGGGGGAATCCTCCCTGTGCGAACTTGATGATCTATCTAGAAACACTCTGAAACGCCCTCTGACTCACGGCGAGCACCTTTTCCGAAAACATGGTATCCGAGGAATCCGAGGAGAGGTAGCCGATGCCTTCCCCTCTATCCGTCAGGAGGGACTTCCCGCACTGATGGACGTCCTGCAAAGGGGGGGGGCGAGAAAGGATGCCGCGCTGTTTGCCCTGCTGAAAATCATGCGCCGCTGCGAGGACAGCAATGTCATCCATCGCGGGGGCCTTGAATACTGGAAAGGGGAGTACCGAAACTCCGTGGACGAAACCTTGGCGGACTTTGACCCGTTAAACCCAAAAGATTACGCCCCGCTGCTTCGCCTGCAACAGCAGTTCAAGCAAAGGAAAATAAGCCCGGGCGGAGCGGCGGACCTTCTCGCATGCACTCTTTTTTTATATGATTTCATGAACTCATTGTCATTATTAAAACAATGTAGTAATATCTGAGATAACATACAGAGGAGGGATTGCAATGAGCATGGGACGACATATCAAGTCCTTCAGAAAAGCGGCCGGATTGACACAGCAGAGCCTTGCAGATAAGGCGGAGGTCAGCCGTATTTATATTCAAGCGCTTGAAAGCAACAGAAGGCTTCCATCCATGCACCTGCTTCAAAAACTCGCGGTGGCTCTAAATGTGGAAGTGATTGATCTCGTACAGGATCATACGGATAAATCCGGCAGAATGCAATTGGATAACGTGTTGACGTCCAATGAAGTCGAACTGTGGTATCGCAGTAAAAAACTCACGCCGTCTGAAGTTCAGCGCGTCCAGCGCGTCGTCCAAGCAGTGCTTGGAGATTGGGATAATGACAGCATCTGAGATTGAATCGGAGAGTGATTTTGTAATCCCCGATATGCCGGAATCGATCCCCCAGTGGGCGCATAACGAAGCAAAACCGTGGCAGCGGTTAAGCGAATTTGATATCCTCGTTCGAGCGGAGGAGATTAGCGGGCAATCCGTGGAGTTGGCCTATGTTAATCTTCCCTTGAGCGTGTGGGGAATCCATGTTGTTCGCGGTGACCGCGCCAGGCTGTGCATCAACCAGGCACTCCCCCCCATGTGGCGGCGTTTTGCTCTCTTTCACGAGCTGTATCATCTTATAGCCCACCCCAGGAGCGAAAGTTTCTGGGGACAGACGTTCACCCCCCTATCGCGTTTCGAGTGGGAAGCGGATACGTTTGCATGGGGCGTCATTCTACCCGAGTGGAACAACCGAGAGTACGAGGACTAACGTGAAAAAACTCCCCTTTTTTATTCCCTTTCAGGGGTGCCGGCGGCGTTGTGTTTATTGCAATCAAAACGCGATCACAGGATCGGAAAATTCGCTTGATATAGATTCTATCCGATCCCAAATTTCAGCCCAAACAGAGCCGGTTGAAATCTGTTTTTTCGGCGGAAGCTTTGCTAAACTGCCCGTTCCTCTTTTGACGGAGTGCCTTGAAGCTACGAAAGCGGCTCCCAAGGGAAGCACGATTCGATTTTCCACCTACCCTACCGACCTGCTCGACCCCAAACGAGCGCGCTTGTTCGACTCCTACCCCCTATCCAGAGTTGAGCTCGGAATCCCCTCTTTAGATCCGACTGTTCTTGAAACAGCGGGGCGAGAGGAGACGGCGGAGACGGTAACATCTGCTCTGAAGATCTTATCCGATCGCTACCCTTTGGGCGTACAGATCATGACCGGTCTCCCCAAACAATCGGCGGAAAGCAGCCTCACGGACATAGAGATTCTTTCTCAGATTAAAGGGAGCGCAACGTGGGAACTTCGCATTTACCCCTGCCTCGTTCTTGAGGGAACCGCACTAAAGAACCTTTATATGGAGGGTAAATACGTGCCCCCCTCCCTTGAAGAGGCTGTTTTACTAGCGGGAAAATTGATGGACATAGCAACACAAAAGGGGTTTACCGTTATTCGAACGGGATTACAATCATCTGAGTCGCTTGAAAAAAACATTATCGCGGGCCCATGGCACCCCGCCTTTGGTGAATTAGCGGCCTCGGCGGCTATTGTATATAGTTTAATGCGGAAAAACGATGCGGGGCCGTGGGCTTTCCCCAAATCCGAAATCTCCAAGTTCTACGGACACGGGCGCTTCGGCCTGCGATTGCTCCAACGCGCCTCAAATCTTTCCATGGAAACAGTCATGGATCGGCTACGTTTTTATTAAATAGAAAAGGAATACCCCGCATACTGAAAACCCGTGAAAATCTCCCATAGCTTCTTCGAGAAATTCATGTTATTATTACCTCTGCCCTTTACACGGACAGACGAGCAAACGTTTGCCTGAGTTCCGGGACTAAATTTTTAGGAGTGAGTGTAATGATCACAAAAGAGTTGAAACAGCAGGTTATTCAGGATTTTAAAATCCACAGCGCCGATACCGGTTCCGTCGAGGTACAGGTCGCCATATTGACCACCCGTATTCGCCAGTTGACCGAGCACATGAAACAGCACACAAAGGATTTCCACTCAAGACGCGGATTGCTCATCATGGTTGGAAAACGCCGTAAGATGTTGCAGTACGTGAAGGATAAAAACTTTGCGAACTATCAGACGCTGATCCAGAGATTGGGACTGAGACACTAATTCGAATATTTTTAAAAAATATTAAAAGTGAGGGCATTTAGCCCTCACTTTTTTCTTCTCTTTATGTTATCCTTCATCGGTGTATATATAAAGAGGAGGAAAAAAGATGAAAGAGATTTTTAAACTAGAACTGGCAGGCAAAACCATCCAATTTGAGACGGGGCGCATGGCCAAGCAGGCACACGGCTCCGTAGTCGCTCAAGTAGGCGACACCATGGCTCTTATTACAGCCGTCGTCTCCGAAAACCCACGTGAGGGACTGGATTTCTTCCCATTGTTGGTCGATTACGAGGAACGCTTTTACTCCGCCGGCAAAATCCCGGGCGGTTTCATAAAGAGAGAAAGCCGCCCTTCTGAGACGGCCATTTTAAGCGCCAGAATGATGGATCGCTCCATCCGCTCCCTCTTTGATGACAATATGAGAAACGATGTCCATGTGGTCGCAACAGTGCTTTCCGTAGACCAGCGCAATACCCCCGGCGTACTGGCCATCAACGGTGCATCTGCCGCTCTGGCCCTGTCCGATATCCCATGGAACGGCCCCATCGGAGCCGTGCGAGTGGGCTGCATCGATAACGAACTCGTCATTAACCCGACGGAAGACCAGATGTCGTCCAGCACGCTGGATTTGGTCGTTGCCGGACATGCGGGCGGGATCACGATGGTTGAGGCGGGAGCGCACGAAGTCCCCGAATCCCTTCTGATTGATGCCCTCGAACTGGCACAGAAGCACATCCTCACCCTTGTGGATTTTTTCAATCAAATGCGAGAGAGCTCAGGCAAGAAAAAACGCACCATTCCAACCCCCGCCCGCATAAAAGAGATTGACGATTGGATTGAAGCGGAGCTGTGGAATGATGTGTATGCCGCCATCCAGATTCATGAAAAACAGGAAAGAGCGGCCGCTCTATCCGCCGCCTCCGCTAAGGCACAAGAGCGCTTCCTTGAAACCCACCCCAACAGCAAACGCTACATCGCCGATGTGGTCGAAAACCTCGTCAAAAAAGGCGTTCGCAAGCTGATTATCGATGACGAACGCCGCGCCGACGGACGAAAAATGAACCAGTTGCGCCAGATCACCTGCGAAATTGACGTTCTGACCCGCACCCACGGATCAGCGCTCTTTACCCGCGGGGAGACACAGTCTCTCGCCGTCACCACCCTCGGCATGGTCGGAACCGATGACCAGATGCTCGACGGGTTGAAATGGGATGAACCATCCAAGCGCTTTATCCTGCATTACAACTTCCCCCCCTATTCGGTCGGAGAAGTGCGCCCCATGCGCGGCCCCGGCCGGCGCGAAATCGGACACGGAGCACTCGCGGAACGCGCTCTGCGCGCCGTATTCCCCACGCAGGAAGAATTCCCCTACGTCGTCCGCATTGTATCCGACATACTGGAATCCAACGGCTCCAGCTCCATGGCGAGCGTCTGCGGAGGCAGTCTTTCGATGATGGACGCCGGTGTTCCGATTAAGCGCCCCGTCGCCGGAGTGGCCATGGGACTCATCGCTCAAGACGGAAAAATCGCCGTTTTGACGGATATTCAAGGGCTTGAGGACCACTACGGCGATATGGACTTTAAGGTAACCGGAACCCGTGAGGGAGTCACCGCCCTGCAGATGGATAACAAGGCAGGGGGAATTACCCGGGCCATTTTGGAACAGGCTCTCGGACAGGCACGCGAGGGACGTCTGGAAATCCTCGACCACATGGATAAGGCTATTGCCGAACCGCGTAAGGATATTTCCCAAAACGCGCCGCGTATCCTGACGCTTCAGGTCGATCCGGACAAAATCAGAGATATCATCGGCCCCGGAGGTAAAATGATCCGCTCCATCGTTCAGCAAACCGGAGCCAAAATTGACGTGGAAGACAGCGGCAAGGTTTATATCTCCGCAATGGAGAACGAATCCGCAGAAGCAGCGGCAACCATTATCCGGGATCTAACCCGCGTGGTTCAGGCAGGAGAAACGTTCATCGGAAAGGTAACCCGCATCATCGGCTTTGGCGTTTTTGTGGAAGTCCTTCCCGGAAGAGAGGGGCTCCTGCACGTCAGCGAATTCAGCACCCACCGCATCGGCAAGGTGGAAGACGCCTTTTCCGTCGGCGATGCCGTGATTGTTACGGTTAAGGAAATCGACGACATGAACCGTGTCAACCTGAGCCGCCGCCGCATCCTGGACAAACTGGATGAATTGGCAAAGGATCCCGTCTTTACGGCACAGGTGCTGCTTGAAAGAACGCGCGAAGAGCGCTTTGCAACGCTCAAAAGCGAGGATAGCGGAGCGCCTCGTCACGACCGCCCAAGCGGAGACAGACCTCGTGGCCCGCGCCCCGATCGTCGTTAAAATCCGCAGAGAGGGGGAAGCTCAAGCCTTTCCCCTTCCCCGCTATCAAACCCCCGCTTCATCGGGAATGGATTTAACAGCGTCGCAAACCGTGCAGATCCATCCCGGTCATTGGCAGCTCGTCAAAACAGGGCTGTTCTTAGAAATCCCTGAGGGGTTTGAGGGGCAAGTGCGTCCCAGAAGCGGGCTCGCGCTCAAACACGGCGTCACCGTTTTAAACGCGCCCGGAACGATTGATTCCGACTATCGCGGCGAACTTTGTATTCTTTTGATCAACCACGGTCCCAACCCGTTCCCGATAGAACCGGGAGACCGAATCGCGCAACTGGTCATTGCCCCGGTTGTGCAGGTCGCCTTGGAGGAATCGGACGACCTATGCACCACAGAACGAGGGAGCGGCGGTTTTGGAAGTACGGGCACCGATTAATTTTACTTTTAGGAGGCGATTTTTTTGGCGCATTTTTCCGGCCCTGAAGAAAAACAATTTGAAGGGCAAAGTTGCACCCCCCGCGAGCTCTTTGAATCATGGGGTGTACAGAACGCCATCGCGGCGACTTTTAATGAAAACAAGGTGGATTTGGGAACGCCCCTGACCACGGATGGCAGAGTCACCCCCATTCTGAGAGATTCCGATGAAGGGCTTGAAGTCATTCGCCACTCAACGGCGCATTTGATGGCGCAAGCGGTGCTCCGCCTGTACCCCGATGCGAAGTTCGGTATCGGCCCCTCAATAAAAGACGGCTTTTACTATGATATTCAGTTCAGCTCCCCTATTTCGGATGAGGACTTGCCCGCTATTGAGGCGGAAATGGCGAAGATCGTATCCGAAAAGCTGCCCGTCACGCGGCAGGATCTTCCCAAGGCGGAGGCTCTTGAGCGATTTCAAAACATGGGCGAAAATTTCAAGGTTGAGCTGATTTCCGAACTCGAATTCCCCACGGTCTCTCTCTACACGCAGGGTGAGTTCACCGATCTGTGCCGTGGCCCTCATGCATCGCACACAGGCCTTTTAAAGAATTTCAAACTGCTCTCCGTAGCGGGCGCTTACTGGCGAGGCAGCGAGCATAATGTCATGCTCACCCGTATTTACGGCACCGCCTTTGCGACAAAGGATGCCTTAAAGGCACACTTGAACCGCATGGAGGAGGCAAAACTGCGCGACCACCGCAAGCTGGGGAAAGAGCTGGATCTGTTCAGCATGCAGCCGGAGGGACCGGGATTCCCCTTCTTCCACCCCAAGGGAATGGTTGTCATGAACAACCTCGTTGATTTTTGGCGCAGGGAACACACGCTCCGCGGCTATCAGGAGATCAAGACCCCTCTGATGCTGGATCGTGCCCTCTGGGTGCGCTCGGGGCACTGGGACCACTACCATGAAAACATGTACTTTACCGAAATAGATGAAAATCCGTTTGCCATCAAACCGATGAACTGCCCGGGCGGCATTCTGGTCTATAAAACAGCAACGCGCAGTTATCGAGAACTTCCGCTGCGGTTGGGGGAACTGGGAACGGTGCACCGCCACGAGCGCTCCGGTGTTCTCCACGGATTGATGCGCGTTCGCTGCTTCACTCAGGATGACGCGCACCTCTACTGCACGCCCGAACAGATCAAAGAAGAAATTATCGGCATCATGGAGCTGACGCACTATATTTACAAGGACGTCTTCGGCTTCAACTACCGCGTGGAATTGTCCACCCGGCCGGAGAACTCCATGGGAGACCCTGCCATGTGGGATTTGGCGGAAGAACGCCTGCGCGAAGCCTTGGAGGAGACCAACACCCCGTACAAGCTCAACCCTGGGGACGGCGCTTTCTACGGCCCTAAAATTGACTTCCACCTGGAGGACTGCATTGGGCGTACATGGCAGTGCGGCACCATCCAGCTGGATTTCCAACTGCCCGAAAAATTTGATATGCACTACATCGGCAACGACGGAGCCGAACACCGCCCCGTTATGCTCCATCGCACGGTGCTCGGCAGTTTGGAGCGCTTTATGGGGATTTTGATTGAACACTACGCAGGGGCCTTCCCCTACTGGCTCGCCCCCGTTCAGGTGCGGCTGATCCAAGTCAAACAGGAGTTTGAAGCGTACGTGAAGGAAGTCGAGGCTACGCTGAAATCATGGGGTGTCCGCGTGGAAACCGATGCGCGCGAGGAAAAGCTGGGCAAAAAAATTCGCGATGCCCAACTTGAAAAAATCCCCTACATGCTCGTCATCGGAGGACGCGAAGTCGAAGAACGCACCCTCGCCGTACGTGACCGCGCCAAGGGCGATCTGGGCTCCATGGACTGGGAGCACTTTAAGGCCTTGCTCGAAAGCGAGTTCCGCCCAAGGTAGTTTTTATAGCCGTAAAACACTCCACTTCGCGCAATACGGCAAATAAGCTAATAGACGGAAATAC
>JAGPAO010000150.1 GCA_018063805.1 Synergistaceae bacterium
ATTTGGTGTCGAGGGGGGGACTTGAACCCCCAAGGGCGTGAGCCCACTGGATCCTGAATCCAGCGCGTCTACCAATTCCGCCACCCCGACTCGTTATGAAATCAACGTACTGCATTTTAGCAACCTATACCACATTTGGCAAGCAAAATTTTTTCAGATCATCGGTATAGCTACAATCTCTCCTCGAATATCAACATGCACTGCGTTGCCGGAACGAACAAAAAGAACGCGAGCGGGCTCTTTGCCGGACATCAAAAATTCAAGCGCGTCTTCAAAATTTGGAGTGATGTACCCCGGAAACGCCACCTGTTTGTTGGGTGTCACCAAAGCCATTTGGTACTTTTGATATTCCGATACATTCTTCGCCGCGATATACCCGGGGATGGAAAAGTTCTTGCGAACCCTGTCCATAGCGGAGGGGAGGTCTTCCAGCGCAAGGCGCATCACCTCGTCATATTCCACCGTCCCCATGCCATCCGGCAAATTAGCGACCAGTAAAACCGCCGTCCCTTCCCGAAGAAGAGGCTCGATCGCGGAAAGACTTTTCGACCCCTGATAAAGATCAAGATCAAAGGGCGCCCCGCCGCAGGAGACAACGACCAAATCGGGCGGCGCATCCGTCCACAGCGTTTGGAGTTTCCGCGCCTCAGATACCCCCTGCGCCCATCCTTCAACGACATCTCCGGCGATATAGCTGCACGGCTCCCCTGAACCATCGGGGATGACGTTCAGCAAAAAACTTCTGCGCCCCGCAAGGTAGAGGGACAGAAACTCCATCATATCCTCATGAATGGGGTTTCCCTCCAGAACTCCGCAGGCTACCTCCGGATGAAATCCATCTCCCCAAAAGCCAAGAGAATGGTTATTCTCAATACTTTTTTTCGCTGCCACTCCGGGAAAGAGCGCTTTACGCCCACCGGAAAAACCGGCTAAATCATGAAAAACAATGCCGCCTATAAACAGAACAAAGTCCGCGTTTGCCACGTGCGGGTTCACACAGACCTCGGTTCCTCTTTTTGTGACGAGTCCCAGGTCTTGCGTTACCGTGCAATCATGGCTGACAAGAATGTCCCCCTCCGGAATCGCCCCTCCAAAGAGTGCTTGCATCTCCGCTTCTGTTGCCGGATGGTGCGTCCCCACACCGATAACCCACGTTACGGCGTTACAGCCCGCACCGCGCAAACGCTCCGATACGGCTTTCACCATCAAGGGGATGTTCTGCCAGCTTCGAGTCGCATCGGGAAGAACCACCACGGGGTGTTTTGCCTCCTGCGTTAATTCCTCCAGATGCAGAGACCCAACCGGGTTGTCGAGTGCCTCCTGAAGCGTACGCACCCAAACCCCGGACTTATCACATTGCGGCTCCGTGACATTCCAGTCGGTATTCCAACAGATGGGGGATACGCCCGTTTTTATTTCATATTGCTTCATTTTTTCCACCTCACTCATTATTCTTTCGACCTACATACAGAACCACCATGCAAAGGGAGCGAGAAGGAAAACCGTTGCAATGGCACGCATAAAGTAAATGGCGGTTAATTTTCCGACACCAAGGGGAATGGAGGAGTTAAGGATCAAGACCCCAACCTCCGTCATATAAACCAGACCGGTCGCAGAAATACCTGCGCACATGAAGCGTGCGGCCTCCGTTTTTAAAGACGACCCCACAACAGCGGAGAGAAACTGATCCGCATAACCGAGAATGAACGCAGGAGCAACCGCAGCGGCCTCCGGAATCCGCATTAATTCAAGCATCCAAGCAAAAGGAGCAGAAAGGATTTGAAAAACAGGCGTGTTATTCGCAATCAAAAGGACAACGGTTCCCCAAGAAATAACGAGCGGCATCGTGCTGACCACCAACGAAATAAATGTCTTTACGCCCACCATCAACGTAGCGTGCAACGTTTGACTCTGAGCCCGCTTGACGGCGAGATGGAGCCCCCACTCCTTGAGTGTATAACCTTCGGGGAGATCATCTCCGTGCCGCTGCTGCCCCGCTTTGCCGGAATACGTATCCGGGATGGAAGAAAGGGGCCAAAGGCGCGGCATGATAAGCGCCAAGATAAACGTCACGACGTAGACGGAAAAAAGGATTTGAAAGTACATGTGCGGCAACTTAACAAAGTCAGCCATGACATAAATATAAGCGACGCTGATAACAGAGAATGTCGTTGAGATAATGGCGGCCTCCCGATCGGAGTAGTACCCCTGATCGTGAACCTTCGTTGTGATCACAACCGCAACGGAGCTGCTCCCCACCCATGAGGCAAGGCAATCCACCGCAGCTCTGCCGGGCAACAGAAAAAGAGGCTGCATCACAGGACGCGCAAATGTCCCCACGTATTCCATCAATCCATAATCCGTCAGAAGGGGGATAAATCCTGCGAGAACCGCAAAAATAACAAGAAGCGCGGGGGCTAGAATCATTCCGGGAGTACCGCCGTTATCGATATTCCAAAATACCTCCGGCCCTAATTTGTAAAAGATGGCAATATAAAAAAGAGCCCCCAAAATTCTTGAAAGCAACCAAAAAGGGGAAACGATGAGGAGGTCTTTGAAAAATTCGTTTTCCATGACGGCTTTTGGCTTCATCGTGCATGCCCAAAGACTCGCCGCCCCCCCGAGACAGACCAAGAACATGGCGGTGAAGGCAAGCCACGGCTTCAATGCCGCCTTGACAATGTCAATAACCACCCCAAGGATGGTATTCAAGGATCCGGAAACGGGAATGGGCATCAAAAAGACAATGGCGCCTAATAAAGACGGCAAAACAAACTTCATCATTTGAGCGGATGAAAACTGCTCTTTTTGGATCTGCATAAAAATCGCCTCTTTTATCTTTAGATTATTTAAAACTTAAAAACAGAAAAAATTTCCGAAAAATCACCGGTTGCCGATCTATAACGCTAAACCCTGCTCATCGCTCCTTTTTAAACGCCCTTGCGAGCCTATGAACCCCCTCCTCCGCCATCTGTGGATGCACCTTGGCGTACGATAAGCGAAACGTTCCCGGCTCTGCCTGCCCTGTCGGGAAAAAAGCAGCCCCCGGAATAATCCCCACTTTCTCTTCTTCTACCGCACGCAAAGCAAAAGCAATCATGTCCTTTATTTGAGGGGCTTTCCCCCATATAAAAAATCCCCCCTTGGGAACATTTGTCTGCACCCCCAAAGGTTTCAACTCCCTCTCAATCGCCGCTATCATGGCATTGCGCCTTGTTTTATAAACCGCTCGCAATGAATCCAAACGGACGGAAAAATCCGTCCTATTAAGAAGATTTAAAAGCCCCTTTTGAACAAACGCCGGGCGCGTAAGCCCCGCACTGACGCGAAAAGCGGTCATAATGTCCTTCAGCGCAGGGGGCACCACAACCCACCCCGTTCGCATACCGGGAGCCACAATCTTAGAAAAACTATTGCAGTGAATCACCCGCTGATCCTCTCCGGCAAGCTTCAAATAGCTTGTGGGCACTGCGCCGTCATAACTTAGATAGTGATAGGGATCATCTTCCAGAATAGGGAGATCGTAGCGCTGCAATACCGCTAAAATGGCTTTCCGTCGGTCTAAGGAAACGGTGCGACCGCTTGGATTCTGGAAATTCGGGATGGTATATAAAAAGCGAAAAGAGCGCTCTCTCAGCAGCGACTCCAAAGCCTCGGGTAAAATTCCCTCTTCATCGGAGGGGACGCTCACGCAGGTTGCCCCCTGCTTACGAAAGGTCAGCAATGTTTCCGTATACGTCGGGCTCTCCACAAGAACAAGACACCCCGGATCAATCAGCGCTTCCGCGACCAGATCAATCCCCTCTCCTGCCCCGTTGGTCAGCAGTATGTGCTCCCAGTTAACCCATTCAGGGGCCATATCATCCAGATGCATCCGATGGGCAATCCATTCACGAAGCGGCTCAAAACCGTAGTCATCCCCGTAGTACCCCAATAACGACGGATCGTCAAAAACCCCACCAAAGGCTTCCTTCAATTCCTCCACGGGGAACAAATCCGCCGACGGTTCCCCCGCACCGAAGGATATCGCTTGATGCTCCCCCACCAACTTAATCATCGTCCCGATAATGGAGGTTTCCAAGCGTTCACGCGCCATTGAACTCAGCTGTTCTCGAAATGAAAAATGCATCGCCATTCAATAAAACCTCCAATATGAACTCAATTACACTTTATTATATCCTTGACGCCATGATTTTACAATCAAAACAAGAAAAACCACCTTAATGGCAGCACGAAAGAGAGAACCGTTTATGCTCTTTATAACGAAAAGGCTCAAGGGTTAAAAACCTTGAACCTTTCGTTCTTACGATTATAAAGATTATACCGCCGATGCTATCAGAAACGACTATTGATAGTTAATCAGAAGAGCTCCGTAGAGAAGAACCATCTGCGTCAAAAAAAGCAGCCCGAAGAGAGGGACAAACCATTTCAGCCATCGGTCAATTTTAACCCTGGCAAGGCCGCAAAGGATGGGCATGGAAGCCGTCGGCCACAGGATGTTAGAAAGCCCGTCCCCGAATTGAAAGGCGAGTACGGAGATCTGCCGAGAGATCCCCAACAAATCCGATAGCGGAGCCATAATCGGCATACTCGTCGCCGCTTGGCCGGAGCCGGAAGGGATGACAAAATTTATCAACGTTTGAATCACCAGCATGGTCTGCGCCGCCGCCCAGCGAGGAATCATCCCGAGAGGCATGGAAAGCGCGTACACGATGGTGTCGATAATACGCCCTTCGCGAAGCACGATCAAAATCCCCCGCGCAATGCCGATCATAATGGCCGCCATGGCTATTTCTGCCAGACCATCCGCC
>JAGPAO010000151.1 GCA_018063805.1 Synergistaceae bacterium
ATAGTATCAATCCGTGGGGTGTTGTCATTCTTGTTTTTTTCGCACTGGCAGCTCAGACTTACTATGTCCATATAAAACCGGATCCAAGGATTCTCACCCAATCGCAGAAGCAGTATTGGGCTCAAGTTCCGGTAAGTACTTCAAGGGGAGATATCTTGGATCGAAACGGGATTCCCTTGGCAATTTCTGTACCGGTGACCAGTCTTTATATTGATCCTCAGAGTTGGCTACCGGAAAATGCCTCTGCATTAGAACCTTATTTGGGAAAAAAGGTTAAGGATAAATTTTCACGACCTTTGCCGGGCCGCTTTCATTGGGTCGCACGAAAGGTGCCAAATGATATTGCGATGCCTATTTTGGGGCGTAATATCGAGGGGCTTTTTTCCGTTCGCGAAAATCAAAGACAGTACCCTCACGCCAGCTTGGGCAGTCACGTTCTTGGGTATTGTGACGTGGATGATATGGGACTTGCAGGCGTAGAGATGGCTTGGAATAATATCCTTTACTCCCCCCCGCAGACGAGACTTCTCATTCGAGATGCAAAGGGGAAAATGTTAGATTTAATCGGGAGCAACGCCGGAGTTCTCGATCGAGGGCAGAGTGATATTCGTTTAACCATTGATTCGCGGTTCCAACAGGTTGTAGAATGGAAGCTTAAGGACGGTATTGAGTCAACGCAATCAAAATGGGGGGCAGTTGTCTGTGTCAACCCAAACAACGGAGAAATCATTGCGATGGCCAGTTATCCCACAATCAATCCAAATGACCGTTCCTCCTTTAATAAAAATAGAGAGGCGCTTCGCAATAATGCTATATCTCGAGTTTATGAACCGGGCTCTACGTTTAAACCCATTATTATGGGGATCGCGCTGGATATGGGGATCACATCGCTATCCCATACCTTTAACTGTACAGGCACGGTTAAAATCGCAGACGGCATTATTCGCAATTTCAACTCAAGAGGGCATGGATTAGAGACAACGGAGACGACGTTGATAAAATCATGCAATGTTGGTATGGCTCTCATTGGAAATCGATTTGAGAAACATCGAACGTACAGCATGCTGCGCCAGTTTGGTTTTGGTGAAAAAACGGATATTGAAATCGCCGGAGAAGAAGAGGGATTGTTACGGACGCCGGAAAAATGGTTGGGAATGGTACCGGCCAACCTTGCGATTGGACAGGGTATAGCGGTAACCCCGTTGCAGCTCGCGATGGGAATTAGTGCGATTGCGAACGGCGGGACTCTTTTAAAGCCGTATCTCGTGGCTGAGGTAAAGGATTCTAAGGGGAACATTGTACACCGAGGGACTAGACGCGTACGCGCTTCTGTGTTGACGGCCGGTGTCTCCGATTGGCTTCGGAAAACATTGCGAAAAACGGTTATCGAGGGTACGGGAAAGGGTGCCGACACGTCCCTTGCTGAAATCGCCGGCAAAACCGGAACAGCTCAGATAGCAACAAAGGGGGCTTACGTCAAAGGGCAATACGTCAGTTCTTTTGTCGGTTTTTGGCCTTATAAAAACCCGAAATACGTTCTTCTCGTTGTTCTGGGGGAACCGAAAGGTGCAAAATACTACGGCGGAGAAATTGCGGCCCCCGTCTTTAAAACGATTGTAGAAGATCTTGTGCAGATAGGTTCAAACCCTTCATCGTGAGATTGGAGACGTATCCATATGAAATATGAAGCATTATTACACCGATTAAAACCATTTGGGATTACGGGTATTGTGTATGACAGCAGGGAGGCGGGTCCATGTAAAATTTTTGCTTGTATTCGCGGAGAGCATTGTGATGGGCATGATTATATAGATGCTGCGCTTCAGAGAGGAACACGAGTTGTTTTATGCGATCACATAGTTGAAAAAGATGTCTATCAAATAGTCGTAAAGGATGTTCGTGCGTTTATGGGGGAGTTGGCTGCTGCCATCTGTAATAATCCGGATGAACAGCTTTTGATGATTGGCATTACAGGTACGAATGGCAAGACAACTTCTGCTTATATAACACGTTCTATTTTACAGGCGGCAGGTATTCCCTGCGGATTAATAGGAACGGTGGTCTATCACGATGGTTTGAGGGAGGAGGAGGCTGACCGCACGACTCCCGAGGGGCCGGATATTCAGTGTTTGCTTGAGAGAATGGTAAAAAACGGATGTAAGGCATGTGTGATGGAGGCTTCCTCTCATGGATTGGATCAGGGGCGGTTATTGGGTTGTTCTTTTGATCGAGTTGGTTTTACAAATCTGACACAAGAGCATTTGGAGTACCACCACAGCATGGAGGAGTATTTTTCGGCTAAAAAATTGCTCTTTTCTCAATATACGAGAAAAAACTGGAAGGGTATTATCAATGCGGATGATCCCTACGGGCACATTTTACGCGATTCCTATCCAGAGAACAGCATGGTTTATTCCGTGTTGGGCAGTCCAAACAGTGATTTTTCGGCGGTGATTCGCGAATACACCCTTGCCGGAATGGTTGTGGATGTGAGCATGCCTACGGGTGAAATGATTTCTGGGCTACATGTTCCTCTGTTGGGAGTATATAATGTGTCCAATATTCTTCAGGCAATCGGAATTGCTTGGTCATTGGGCGTTAATAATGAAGCCATTCGCAATGGCATAGAGCGACTGTCACCTGTTCCCGGACGATTAGAGCGGTATTTACTCAGTAACGGTGTTTGTTGTGTTATTGACTTCGCGCACAGCCCGGATGGTCTGGAAAAAGTTCTATCCACACTGAAAGAAGTTTGTAAGGGGGATCTTTGTATCCTTTGGGGTGCAGGAGGAGATAGGACTCCTTTAAAGCGTCCAGTGGCCGGGCAAATAATGGCTCAATGGGCACAGAAGATTATTATTACCAATGATAATCCAAGAACAGAGGATCCGAAGGCTATTGCAGAACAGATAGAGCAGGGCATATTGGCTAATGCAAAATCAGCGCAATATCGTATTATACTGGATAGAAGGAAGGCTATTTTTACAGCTTTGTCGGAAGCACATCCCGGTGATGTTGTGCTGATCGCGGGAAAAGGGCCGGAGAAATATATCACCATAGGAAAAGAAAAAATACCGTTTCAAGATTTGGAAGTGTTATTAGATTGGTGCAGACAAAATTCTGTGGAAATTCGGTCATGAGCTTTATAACGGCTTCTGAGGCAGCCTCTCTGCTCGGTGCGGCTCTTGTTGGACAAGATCGGATTCTTCCGCAAACATTCAAGGTAAACAGTAGAGAGATTACTGATGGTGATGTTTTTGTTGCTCGTAAAGGCAAGAAAAGCGATGGGCATTTGTATATCAAAGATGCGATTTGCAACGGAGCCGCTGTTGTACTTGCTCAGTTTTCTTTAGACATAGCATTAGATTTTCTTAAAGAGTATCCTCGGGTGCTCTTTCTTATTGTGGAGGATTCTGAAAAAGCACTTGTTTCGCTTGCTAAGCATTGGTTAAAAAAGGTACATCCCAAAGTTATTGGAATCACTGGCAGTGTGGGAAAAACGACAACCCGTGAGCTGATGGCACACACATTTGCGGGGCATGTCCGGGTACACAGCGCCATTCGAAGTTACAATACTCTGGTTGGATGCAGCTTAACGATCCTTGCCATGCCTCAGGCAACAGAATATTTGATATTGGAGCTTGGGACAAACCATTTCGGTGAAATCGCGGAAATCGTGCGCTCCTTTCCCGTTGACTCCGCTGTTATTACGGAATTGGCACCTGCACATTTGGAAAGCTTTGGTTCAACGGAAGGCGTCCTTAAAGCAAAAATGGAGATTATTAGCGAGGGAAAAACCCTGAATGTGTCTTATAATTATGATAACAAGCTTTTGGCCGACGCCATTTCTGCCCTGTCATCAGATATAAGAACACTTGGGATGGGGGGACAAGGAGCTGATTTTGTCATCCTAAACCGTCAGTTGCGCCAAGACGCAGGGCGTTTCTTGCTAGCGTTGGAATGTTTATGGGAGGGGGATTCCTTTGAAATTATCCTGCCTCTTTTTGGATTGCAACATGCTCATAATGTCGCCTATGTTTATGTTGCAGCTAGAAACATCGGAATGCCCCACCATGTTATCCTTGAAAAATTTATGCAGTTTAATGTTCCCTCCGGCCGAGGACGTATTCATTCGTTGTCCGGCAATAGCTGGTTGTTGGATGAATCGTATAACTCAAACCCCAGCTCTCTTGAGGCTGTTCTCAATAATACTCGGAAAGTTGTGCTGCCGAATTCGCATAAAAAAATAGCTCTGCTTGGCGGAATGAGAGAACTTGGGGAACAGTCAAGAACATTTCATGAACAGTTGCTTCGCGATGCCGTGGGATTTGACGCTCTCTTTTTAGTGGGGGCGGAGTGGGACGGCATATCGGAAAGCGGCAGTCCTATTGCGGCAAGGACCCACGCTACGGAAGAATTAATTCCGATGATCCAAAAGATTTGTAAGGATCATGTTTTTGTCCTTTTGAAGGGATCACGCTTTTATGAAATGGAACGATTAATACCCTATCTAAAAGGTGAGCTAAGATCATGAAGTATCTTCTCCTCTTTTTATTGATTTTTTTTATCGGGCTAATCGCTCAAAACCGATGGATTCTTCTTATGCAGACGCGCAAAATGGGGCAGAATATAAAAGATTATGGCCCAAAGGGACATGTGATCAAGGCGGGGACTCCAAGTATGGGGGGCGTTCCGTTTCTTCTTGTGGCTTTTCTTGGCGCTATCCTTGGAACACTCGCCGGATTCGGCAGTTGGATTGAGTTATTAAAACTTTGGAGCTACCCGCTCTTA
>JAGPAO010000152.1 GCA_018063805.1 Synergistaceae bacterium
GTTCATGTCAGAGTTGATAAAACTTTGAAGAAACAGGCTACTGAAACATTTGCAGCTATGGGGCTTTCTGTCTCCGATGCCATTAGAGTTTTTTTGATAAAAAGTGTCACAGAACAACAATTACCTTTTGCTTTAAAAGTTCCCAATTCTAAAACACAAGCTGCAATGGAAGAGGCTGACCTGCTTGCTAAAGCTCATTCGGCTCGTTTTGCTACAGCAGAGGAACTGTTCGATGACATTGAAAAAAACAGCAAAAGATAAACAAGCCTCGTTACCCAGAGCAGCAGACTACACCAAAGAATTTATAAAGGACTGGGATAGACTATCGAAATCCGGACGCTACAACATGAAAAAACTTAAAGAAGCGATGTTGCTGTTGATTTTGAACGAAATATCTCTTGGCGTTGAATGGAAAGACCACCAGTTAATAGGGGAATGGCAAGGGCATAGAGAGTGCCATATCGGTGGTGATTTTTTGCTTATATACAAGCTGCAAGATAGCAAACAATGTGGGCTTGTTATCTTTGTCAGAGCCGGAACTCATGCCGAACTATTTGATTAACGGTATTGAGTGTGTTGAACTGGTCAAAATTTTTGACCAGTTCGTTTTTCTCTTGGCTGTTCAGTTTGATGATATAGCCCTCCGGAAACTTACCCCCGGGTGTTTTTATTCGCCGGATGGTGTCCCTTCCCGTTGGGTGAAGGTTTCCACGTTTCGCCGTATATCGCCCGTGATTTCGCGGCCTCTTTCCATGCCTGTTTGCAGAGCGTCCGTGAAGGGGAGCCCGTTTCTCAATGCTCGCGTCATGGCCTCGCTGATGCCGCCCTTGGTGGAGACTCTCTCTAAACATCCGTCCGCTGCCATGTTATGGTGCTGAGGCATGACTTTTTGGATCCACTGTCTCAGGGGGGCGTAAATGGGGTATTTCTTTTCCATGTGCAGTAACCCCGATTGAATCTCCTCTTCCGGCACTTCTATATTAAGCAGTATGGGGGGGATGCAGATACCCACGGTAAACGAGTCCAACTCTTCTTCTGATGAAGAGGGCAGGAATTCCAGATCCATAAAATCCAGCAATTGGGTGACTCTCGCGTCAAACGGAAACATCGTCGCCACTCCGTTGCCCTCCAGTATTGTGTCCGGACCGCTGCACATGATGCGGTACGCCCTGCCGAAAAGAGACTCCAGTAAATCGACGGGAAGCCCCGCCATGCAGGAGACAACAAGCGCGTTGCTTCCAAGTGCTGAAAAAGGAAGGGTGAGCACGTCCTGCGGCCTTGTTGCGATAATGACGATGTCCGCATGCTGCATCAGCGTCTCGCTTTGTACGGTACACTGCGTAAGGCCCAGCTCCTCTATCTTTTGTTCCGTGGCTTTACTGCCCTTGTACGAGATCATGAGCTTTTCCTTGGGCAGTCCGTTTTTTAAAAGCGGCAGCACGAGAGAGTGTCCAAGGTGACCAAAGCCGATGATTCCGATGGTCTTGTTTTCAGAGATAATGTTTTTCATAGCAAAAATACCCCTTCCTAAATAAAAGGCCGAATTTAAAATAATGAGTCTGTAAGGCAATAAAAATTGCCGTACGGCAAGCAGTCTGTTCAAACGACGGCTGATGACGTTATCGAATGGCGAAGCGTTTATCGTTATTGGTAATAGCGGTTAAAGCCATGAAGCCCGGTTTTCGGTGTGGATCAAACCGAAGGCCGAGGTCGAGGGGAGCTGAGGGTAAAACAGGAGTGAATAACAGCTACTCTGGCGTCGGATAATAATAAATTGAAGGACATAATGCTTCCGGACATTTCATCACCTCTTACTTAGCGAATACATCGTCATCATATACCGATACGGTTTGAAAGGCAAATGAGAAGAGGGGATGAGGGGGTATTTATCGGGAGAATGCGTAGAATGGCGCACTCTCCCGATAACCGTTAGGCTTGGTTTGAAGCGTTTAATCGAAGACTTTCGCCAAGCTCTCTATCGCCGTGCCCTCTTTGATCTCCCTTACCTTGCAATAGATAATGGGAAACATAATGGAAGAGAAGGTCGAGGAGAGGAGAAAAGTGAGAGATTCAAGCGGGATACCAATAACTTTCGCGTAAGAGAAGAGCATTGCGTCCAACATTCCTCCAATGAGGCCCATTATGCCTCCGATGGTGCCGAAAATGGCCATTGTTGCCATAAGGATCCCGAAGATTTTCAATCGGTAATTTTGCGTCAGTGCTGCGCTGCGTTTGATGCTTTGTACTGCCCCTAACCCCTCAACGACACAGGCCGGTGCTAAGAAAATCATGCTGATAAACAGGACGATAAATAGAATGAGCGAGATGATAGCGATTAAAAGAGGAATGAGGGAGAGAGATCTTACCATTGGCACAGTCCCTATAATCGCTTTGCTGACAAAAGCACAAAGAAAAGCTATGAGACCGCTTAGGATGAGTACCCCTAAGAATATTAGCAATATCAAGAAGCTGGCAAAGAGTAAAGTGAAAAATTTGGACATGCCGCGCGACAGAGATGCCCCGAACGTTACGGGGTTGCCGCGGAGCGTTTGAACGGTCGCGTAGGTGAAGGCCGCATTCGTAAGCATCATAAGGAGTAGCGAGATAATGAAAAAAATGCCTGCGGGATTTTCCCCCAAGGTTTCCTTTATGATATTGGCAAGAGTGATCGATACGGTACTAATGAGCCCGAGCCCGAAAAAAACAGCGGGGTTGCTACGCAGGGTTGCGTATGTCTGTTTTAAGACGAAACCGACGGTGAGTTTGGGCGTGGGTTGCTGCCCTTTTTCTATCGGTGGGGGCGTCTCGTTATGATTAAAGCTTTGCGTCGGTATCGGTATTTGCGCCTTTAATTCCATGGGCTGATCTATTTGCTCTTGACGTTGCTCACTCGGTTGATTGCCGTCGGCAAACGCATTCAGCGGCGGAGCGGCGTTGACGGCAGGCTGCCCCGTTTTTTGTTCCTCTGGAGCCAGAGGGGCGGAGCACAGCGGACAGTAGTCCTTTGACCAGTTAACCGTTGATTGGCATTGAGCACATATTCTCATGTTGTAATTGCCTCCCTCAAGATAATCACTAAACGCAGTCATTACAAAGCGATAATCCTTTTCCTGTATTCTTTTTTGTGAAATGATAGGTGTATAGCGATAAAATTGATCAAAACAATGTATAGAGATTATTATACACACAAGAGAACCTTTTCGGATGTAGTAAAATGAGAGAGCTGTATTTTGTGAAAAAGGTGAGAAAGAGTTGCTTTTGAGATGGACTTGGAGGAATTTTCCAATGAAAGCGTTCGATAAATGCATTGCGATATCGTTTGTTCTGGCGATCGTTTTTCTTATTGCTCCCGCTTTTGCCGATGATGGAAAGGCAAAGTCCGCCTCACCGCAAAAGACAAAGGAGTCGTTGCTCGTTTCCAAGCGGGTTCTTGGGTTGCAAACGGAGCTTCTTTTTAGAGAGGAGAAACGCATTGCCCCGGAGAATGAGGCACGGCCTTCTTTTTCCTTTATGAGGATTTCGCCTGAAATGGCGCGGTATCTGCTCTACGCCTCCCTTATTGTCATTGCGATCGTGATTATCCTGAACTTGCGGGCGAACCTGTGGAGCTCCAGCCGTTCGCAGCAGATGGAGCGTGTCATGCAGCAGGAAAGTGTTCCTAATCTTGTGGTTTTGCGCATGGAAAAGGCGCAGGTAGAGGCGGATGAGATGGCGCGCCAGGGAAATTTTGCCGAGGCGATGCACATTCTCCTTTTGCAGAGCGTGGGCGAGTTACGCCGCCGCCTGAATGTTCCCATTGCTGTTTCTTTGACCAGCCGGGAGATATTGCACGGGACAGCGGCCCTGACTCCGGATGGACGGGCTATTTTGGCCGACATTATCGGCAGGGTCGAAATTTCTTATTTTGGAACGCACCTGCCGGATCGCGAGGAGTACCAGGCGTGTCGCCGCAGCTTTGATGCCTTGGTCGATATTCTCCGCGGGGGAAGCGCATGAAAGATCAAGAGGTTTTTCCCCGTTCTGTCGTTCTCTTGTTGATCGCGTGCGGCGTCGCGTTGTTTGCCCTATCTATCATCCTGTATTCCTTCAAAGGCGATCCCGTTATAAGCGGCAATAGGGTTCAAGCAGGGGCGTATTCTGTCTCCGCTATTGGTTACGGAGGGTTTTATGATGCGCTGCAGCGCTCGGGTTACCCGGTAAAGCGGGTATCCAAAAACGTGCTCTCTGCCGTTCGCAGCCGGGGAACTCTGATTGTGGGAGAACCGGAACTTGAGCGCATGGGGACCAAGCAAAGCCTAAAATTTTCAGGGGTATCCCGATTGCTCATTGTTTTACCGAAATGGAGGGGCGTTCCAAAGACGGGAAACTCCTCATGGATTGCCGACGTCGAATCGGTTCCGCTGATCTATGCCAGACAGACCCTCTATTTGGTTGCGGGTGCGGGGAATGATGTTTTTCGCAAGGCATGGCCCTCCGCTTGGTCGGTTAATAAGATTGGAATTTCCCCCTCCGGCTCCGGTATCGTTCAGTTGATTCGTTCGACGACCATGCGCCCGATTGTCGGGGATAGCGACGGTATGCTGGTGGGTGAAATAATCGACGGAAAAAGAAAAATATGGGTTCTCTCCGATCCGGATGTTATGTCCAACCACGGTATTTTTATAGGAAATAACGCCGCTTTTATGTTTGCTCTGATCGATAAGCTTCGTTTTTGGAAAAACGACAGTCCCAAGTCTTCCATTGTTTTTGATGAATCCGTACATGGCTTTGAGGCGGCGA
>JAGPAO010000153.1 GCA_018063805.1 Synergistaceae bacterium
CATCGACATCGCATCCATTTCGGCTCGAATCGCGACAGCCGGTCCGGGAAGCCCCTGACCTATGACACCGATAACAGAGGGAGGGACACCAAACCCCCTGATGACTTCGATCCCTCTTATTTCAGAAAGAATCCGAGACAAGTTAGATACCGTAACGTGCTCTTCAAAAGCCAACTCGGGAAATTGATGAAAACTACGCCGCCATTCCGCAAGTTGATCGGTCATCGCCTCTGCAGAGGAAAGCAACTCCGCGCCCAACATTGAATTTTTCAAAACAACAGACATCAATCTTTCCTCCTCTATCGTTGCATCCAGCGCAATAAAAGCTCCGGACAACTCCAGAGCTCCAAACGCAACTGGGTGGCAAGAGCCTTACCATTAGACCAACAATCGTAGGCCACAGCCTTGCCCTCAAGACTATCCCTAAGTTCCCAGCCGCAATCATCGGGGGCATCCGTGTCGATAATCAAATTTGCGGAACCGTAACCGCGAACACACTCTTCAGAACCGCGGAGAAGAGGATTGCGTTTGCTTGCAAATGCTATCTTGTGATGAGGCACACCGAAGGTTCCCGTTCTATAAATAGAACGATAGGGCAAAAGACCAAAACCGCGAACCTCGTCACCGCGAGACATCCGTATCCGTTCACCCAAGATAGGGCTTGTTCCGCCCTCCGCAAGAAGAAAAAACTGCCCGGTCATCGCCCTCGTAATTAAGGTCTTCAAATAAACGTTGGAAAAAAATTTAACGAGGCACATGAAAGCAAGACCATGCGGTAGGTAAATGCCATTAACAGCAGGAGCAACGGCGGGGGGATCGTCCAACGAAATATCCACCAGTTTGCATCCCAGCTTCGATAAGAGCAGTTCTGTGCCATTACCGCCAAGCCCCAGAGAGGGGTGTTTCACAACGGCAATCGTATATCCCTCTTCTAAGGGAGGACAAAGCGGGACTTGGGGTATCCAACGCGGGGCAGCGGAAGCGAGGGCACCGAAAAGCGCCCAATTTATCTGCCCTTCCATAGAAACCAACTGTGCGGCAGCGGATCGAATGGGCAAAAGAGATTGCGCCCCCTCTTCACCGCATAGTTGGGCAAGGGAAGAAATTTCCCTCTCATTCATTTTTGGGATATACCCCATTGAGTTCCAGGCTACTTGGCGCCCAATCCCCAGGTCTAAAAGTTCATACTCCTTTGGGTTCGGAAGAGCCATAAAAAGGATCGAACTGACAGCCGCTCCATCGTGAGCGTCAACTTGCTTCATGATCTCATTGACGGCTCGCATTGTCACCATAGAAGAAGCGTCACCATAGGGGATGAGGGTAATCAAACAATCAAGCCATTGTGAGAGGAGAAGACATTCTTTAGACACCCTGAACGGTGAATCTTCCGACCAGCGGCCGCCCAGATTCACAATGATTAAGTTGAGGCAATCCTCCGATGCTGCCGTTTCAAATAACCAGCGAAGATTTTCTCTCTCACCGCACTGTAAAGGATCGAGTAACGTCACAGGCGTTCCGTTCATAAGACTCAATGCTCGAAGAGAAACTTCATCCACACTGCCAAGGAATATTCGAAGTTTATACCCTAAACGTTTCAAAGCAAAAGCAAGTAAGACGCCAGCCGGGACTTTACCCGGACGTCTTTCATCCGCTATGATTAGCCTCGGAAATTCCATGCTCTCACCCACCTTTATTTTAAAATATATATTATACTGTCACAGTCTAACACGCTGTCTGAGTTTACCATAAAAAACACGTTTTGATGCAGCCGCCAAACTTCGGAAAGGGGAATAGACATGCAAATCATGGATTTTAAAACCTTTAACGCGGAAGAATACTACCGATCCAAAGGGTGGCTGATTGGCGAAGGCTGCTGCGGAGGCAAAGCCAAAGGGCTGGCCTACGCAACCTGCGCACTCAAAGAGTCTGATTTCGCGGATGAAATCAAAACATCGCCGCTTCTATTTGTTTTATCGACTGAGATTTTTCACGATTTCATCGCTCACGCCTCTCTGGAAGGACTCTTTGAATGCGGTGATTGGGATCTGACCCAAAAACGGATCATGGAAACAGACTTTTCAAATGCCCTTCATTCGACACTCGCGCAAATACTGCACGCTCTGGATTCCGCAGGGCAGCTCCCTCTCGCGATACGCTCCAGTTCCCTGTTGGAGGACTCCGTTTCTCTCTCCTTTGCAGGGAAGTACGAAACACACTTTTCCGCTAATGTAGGTCCCTTTCAAGAACGATTGCTTGCGCTTGAAAATGCGGTTAAAAAAGTATTCGCCTCTTTGTTCAACCCCTCTGCACGGGCTTACAGAACAAAACACGGGAAACAACACGCGGAAGAAGCAATGGCCGTTATTATCCAGCCTATGATAGGACGCAAAAGGGAGACCTGTTACTACCCGGAACTTGCAGGAACTCTTTTTTCAAGAGTGTTTCGCCGACCCAGCCCGAGAATACAGAAAGAGGACGGAGGCATGCGTCTTTGCTTCGGCATGGGAACGCGCACCGTTGATCGCTGCGCCGCGCGCATTTTTTATCTTACAAACCCCGCTTTACGCCCTGCAGGAAACACTCCGGAAAGAATTGCGGAGGCAAGCCAGGAATATTTTGACTATATCGATCTGAGCTATGGTGCATTTTTAACGGGCAGCTTGCCCCTCTTCCTGCCTTTTTTATTGCGCAACCATCAGGGACTTGCCGCCGCGATTCAACTTTACGAGGAAAATCTTCTGGCACCTCTCATCGGGCAACCGGCAAAAAATACGCGCCCCCTTTTTTCTTTTCCGGAAATACACATTCGCCATCGGCATCTGTTTGATCTGTCCAAAAAACTTTTGACGTTTATGGAACAGAAGGTAGGAATGCCGGTAGATATCGAGTTCACATACGAGACGGAACCTCGCGAATTCAACCTGCTTCAAATGCGCCCGCTTGCTGCATTTGAGGAAATGCAGCGTGTTGAAATCCCCCAAACTGCCGACGAGAGAATCCTTTTTAAAGCGGATCGGATGGTCAGCAACGGCAGATTGGAACACATAACCCATTTAGTGTATGTGGATGCGGAGCAATACCTCAATCCATGGAGTCCGGCAGAGACAGCACGAGCGATAGGAGAGATCAACCGCGAACTGGCAGGAAGCCATTATATTCTGGCAGGACCGGGGCGATGGGGAAGCCGTAATCCGGCCCGCGGGGTTCCCATCACGTACGCAGAAATTTGCAATAGCGGGTGTTTGGTTGAAATCAGCATTCCCGAATTAAATTTCAGCCCGGAGCTCTCTTTCGGAACGCATTTCTTTTTGGACATGGATTCAGATGGGACCCTTTATCTGCCTGTTTTCAGTTCACACAATGATAATTACTACGCTAAGAGTTGGCTCGACCATTCTCCATACCGAACGGGAACCCACCCTTCCATCCGAATTTATGAGGGGGATTTTTCCGTATATCTGGACGGAGAAAGCGAACAAGGCGTTGTTATACAATAACAAAAACGGACGGGCTGAAGAAACCGGAAAAAAGGATTCCCGGTAACCTCAATCCGTCCGTAACATCTCAACAGATCTTTAACTTTCGATTCCCTTACGCGCGAGAACACCCGCTTGGTAGTAATGTTTTATCTCGCGCATCTCCGTAACTAAATCGGCCCTCTCGATCACCTCCGGGAGAGCGCCCCTTCCCGTTAAAACAAGCTCCACACCTTCCGGCCTTTTTTCGATAAGCCGAATCAAATCGGCGGCGTCTAAAAGCCCCAAGCTGCACGCGACATTAATTTCATCCATAATCACCAGCTGATACAAACCGGACTCCATTGCTTCCACGGCCTCTTCCAGTCCCTTATGAGCTAAAAGAATGTCCTCAGCCTCCGGCTGCCGCATTAAAAAGCAGCCTCTTCCATACTGGCGGCAGAGCAAGCGCCCCCCCAGTTTTTCCAGTGATTCAATCTCGCTGTAACGCCCTGCTTTTATAAACTGCCCAAAGTAAACGTTCAGCCCCGCCCCCAAGGCTCGAACGGCAAGCCCAATAGCCGCCGTTGTCTTCCCTTTGCCGTTTCCCGTATACACTTGGACATATCCCTTATTAAATTCATCTCGCATTGAGTCATATTCAGAAGTTTTGTTTGTCATAAAAAACGCCTCCTCATTTGTATCATTGAGTTCTATCCGTGCAACCGTCACCGGAGAAAAATGCGGATCGCCTCTATATGGGTCAAAGATTCCTCTGTCCACTCCGACATCAGAGGAAGGGGGTACCAATTGCCTTTGATTTTACATAGAACCTTCCCCACATTCGATGTCGTGTTGCGCTCATCACCGGGGCGCACACCCCCTCTGAAAAAAGGAAAGCGACCTGTCAGGTCCTCAAAATCAATCCCTCTGAGGACAAGATACTGCCCCATATGCCGGGCGCTTTGCATCTCCTTGGAATACGTATGCGTCAACGGAATAATCTGAAAACCGCCGATATCCCCCCTTGGCGTGGTGCTGATACAAATAACTCCGGGATGGTTCGCTCGCACCATACTCTGCCCCTGATACAGGGTTCCTGAAAAGCGCCCCGTTCCCCGCACCTCACTTTCAACCGTAGCAAAGGGGTGGTCCTTGCCCGCAGCATCGCGATACCACGCACTTCCCCCTTCGCGATTTTCAATTTCAATATAATCCACACTCTCCCGCGGTGCGTAAACATCAATCTCAACGGCTTCTCCTTCACTCAGCATCGCTGCATCCGTAACAGGAACACGGTTTTTATTCGAGTAAACGATAA
>JAGPAO010000154.1 GCA_018063805.1 Synergistaceae bacterium
TATCCAAACCATCAATATTAACCTTGATGAGTGCCTGTCCGCTGATCATATTGGTCAGCTCTCCAAGAACGCTCATCGCCATGGCATCCTCCGGGTCAGCGGCAATCATCCCGCCGGAAAACGCGGCGACATAGGCTTCAAAAGCACCGATATCCGCCATAACGGCTGCAGAACCGTGAGCCCCTGCTCCGACAATACCAATCAAAGCAGCCACACGACTACCCGGAGCATTGACCCCAACAGATGTGTCCGCCTTTAAAAACTCCGCATCTATCCCTACCGTTTTGCTTACTGTTACCAACGCACTGGCATAGGCGTTCACCAAAGCGGATAAAAAAGCTGAAGTAGACATCCTTATAACCCCTCCCGCATCTATTTCCAAGACTGTAAAGACTTTAGCTTGTGCTAGCGCTCCACTCTAATCATAACGCATAGGCACCTGGGAACATTGAATACCTATCCATTTTAGCGCGTTTCTCTCTATTCTGGAAGAGTTAATTTTATTTCTCCTCTCTTCAAAATAGCCCATGCGGCCAAGTCGTCCACCGGACGAGGGGGCACTCTCAAAGATAGAGGGAAAAAAAACCAAAGCCCTCTGGGAGGATGCAATTTCCAATAAAGCGTTCGGGCCTCAAGCGTTGTTCCGCTCTCATCCGTCAGACAATAATCGACACCGTTTTTTTTAAGCTCCTCTGCGACCAAAGCAGAAGCGGTCCCGTTGCCAAGAAAGTTTATTTCCGGTTTCCCTTCGAAAAATCCCTCTCTCCGTTCACAGGCGGGAAAAGCTTCCCATCGCCCATCCCTTAGAGCCACAGAAAGCAGCGGCAATTGAGATAAAGAAAAGATAGCAGAAAACAGTAAATTTCCATCCTCTGCCAACGCAACACCCAGTTTTTCTCTCCCCGGGTCAATGCCGCAAAGGATCATCGGTCATTTAATGTGGAGGCCCATCGAGGATACATCCACAACCACTGCCCCGGATATTTTAAAATCCACCGCGAAATGACTTCGTTGCACTGGTTAGCGGATTCTTGCAAATCCTCCCCAAAAACCTTCCCCTCTTTACCCTCAAGAGCGGGTTCCAGATATAAATCGTAATGCACGCCATCTTGCCTGCGAATCATACAACCCGGTACAACCTTGCATCCCAGTTTATGCGCCAACTTCAACGGCCCTATCGGTGTGCTCGCGGGAAAACCGAGAAAAGGAGATATAACCCCTGCATCACGCGCATCCTGATCCAGCAGAACTGCCAGCAACTCCCCACGCTGCAGACAGCGGATGGCTCCTTTTAAATCCAATCCCTTCCCCAGCGGTTTGACCCCCACGCTTTCGCGCAGAGAAGCGATCAGTTGGGTGATGCGTTCGTCGCGTTGATCCGCTCCAATGGCATTCACAACATAGCCGTGCCGAACGAGAAGAGCCCCCGCATACTCCCAGTTGCCTATATGGGCGCTGAGAAGAATAACGCCTTTCCCCTGATCATAAGCATGGCGAAGGTGCTCCTCTCCATGAACGGTGATCAGTTCGTCCAGTTTTTCGACCATAATTGGAGAACGGGCAAATTCAACGATGGCGCGTGCGAAGTGAGAGTAGGAGGAGGAGATGATCTCGCGAGCTTGAGACGGAGAAACACCCAGAATGCGCTCGCAGCGCGCGCGAGCCTTTTGTGCGTACCGACCGGAAGCCTGTTCGACACACCATCCGAGGAAGGATCCGAGCAAAAGCGCTGTGCGGTGGGGCAGAAAACAAACGAGGGTTTTAAAGGATATAAGCGCCCTCCAAATCAGCGGCTGCCGTTTACCCATTAAAACCACCTACAACCCCGTCACGATACGTCTTCACTTTTACCTCTTGCATTTTTACCCCTCGCGTTCCCTTTAAATCCTTAGCACTATCCTACCATATCGAAACGCGCCTCGACCAGAGGACGAGGCGCGTTTCGATAGCAATTGAGCTCTTAGAATAAATATCTACTTTGTGAGCAGTGTCAACATCGTCCCCGCAGCAACGGCCGTTCCGATAACACCCGCCACATTGGGACCCATGGCGTGCATCAGCACGTAGCTTCCCGGGAATTCCTGCTGAACGACTTTTTGGCAGACACGCGCTGCCATCGGCACAGCAGAAACACCTGCCGCTCCGATAACGGGGTTGATTTTACCGCCGCTCATGACTTTCATCACCTGAGCCAGCAAGACGCCGCCCATCGTACTAAAGCCAAAGGCTATGAGCCCCAGAACGATTATCTTGAGCGTTGTCATCTGCAAAAAGTCGCCCGCATTCATGGTTGCGCCAACAGAGATGCCCAAGAATATGGTCGTGGCATTCAGAATTTCATTCTGCGCCGCGTTGCTGATGCGATCCGTACAGCCGCACTCGCGCATCAAGTTTCCGAACATCAGCATCCCCACGAGAGGAACAGAGGCCGGAAGCACCAAACCACAAGCCATTGTGGAGACGATGGGAAAGAGAATCTTCTCCGTTTTGCTAACGGGGCGCAACTGATCCATCTTGATCGCGCGATCCGCTTTCGTCGTAAACATCTTGATGACGGGAGGCTGAATCAAAGGCACAAGGGACATATAACTATACGCCGCCACAGCCACAGCCCCGAGTATATTCGGTGCCACTTTATTGCAAAGGTAGATGGCGGTAGGGCCGTCCGCTCCTCCGATAATTCCGATACCCGCCGCCTCTTGAATGGTAAAACCAAGAAACATCGCGCCGATGACCGCTATAAACACGCCCAACTGCGCAGCAGCTCCCAGCAAAAAGACAATGGGGTTCGCGAGAAGGGGGCCAAAGTCGGTCAGAGCACCGATCCCCATAAAGATAATAATCGGGTACAGTTCATGATCGATTCCCAGCTTGACATAGTGGAGAAACCCCCCCGATGCCATCACTTCACCTGGAGCAGCCAATATGCCCGATCCGGGTAGATTTACAAGCAAACAACCAAAGGCAATGGGCATTAGCAATAGGGGCTCAAAGCCCTTCCCTATCGCAAGATACAACAAAACCAGGGCGACGACGATCATCCCGATGTTTCCGGGTGTCAGCAATAAAAATCCCGATTCCTGTACGATCCCTCTTAGCGCGGCAACATAAATTTCCATTATTAATCCTCCCCCGGCAGGCTAGTCAAACTAGTCCTAGCCTATTACCAGCATGGTGTCACCCGTATTGACAGAATCGCCCTCTTTGCACGCGATCTGAGTTACCGTGCCGGCGACAGGGGCATAGATTTCATTCTCCATTTTCATGGCCTCAAGCACGAGCACCTGCTGCCCTGCGGTCACGGCGGCTCCCTGCTGGACAAGAATCTTCAAGATTTTTCCGGGCATGGGGGCGGCGATAGCACCGGCACCGGCAGCCACAGGTGCGGCGGCAACAGGTGCCGCGGCAACAGGTGCCGCGGCGGGCGCGGCTACGGGTGCGGCAACAGGAGCAGGCGCGGCAACGGGAGCAGCTATTGGTGCCGCAGGTGCGGCTCCTGCGCCCAGTTCCTCGACATCGACATCATAGGATTTACCATTTACGCTGATTCTGAACTTACGGGACATTAAAACGACCTCCTCAAATTTGTTTGCATACGATAATGTGGATCATCCGTAAAATATTTGTCGTTGATGCTCTCTAGCCGTCAAACCCCTCACTGTTTTGAAAACGGCCGCTTGCTCTCCAGAGCGTGGAGTTCCCCCCCTGGGCATTTACGGGGGAAAAGGCGATCACGCGTGCGGATCCGCCGCAAACAGCGGCAATCGCAGCGGAAATAACAGCGGCAAGTTCACTGTCATCCCCTGTGGCTGCAACGATTGGAGCAGAAACAGCAACAGCGGGAGCAGCGGGACTTGGAGCAGCAGGAGCCGGAGCTGTTTTTCCCGCACCATCAATAGCGGCTGCCAACGATTTGACACCCATCATAACAAACATCAGCCCGACAATAACCAAAAAAACAATGCTGAAGGCAATGACGGACATAAGTAATCCGCCGGAAACACCCACAAAGTTACTGCTGATAGAATTCATAAAAAAGCCCCCTTAGTTCGGCATGACGCCGTGCTTGCGTTTGGGGCGAAGTTCCCGCTTGTCCTCGGTCATTAAAAGTGCCTGATAAAGAGCAGGGCGCGTCTCCTCAGGAAGGATAATACGATCGACAAATCCACGGGCTGCTGCTGCGTATGGGTTGGCAAAAGCCTCGCGGTATTCCTCAATCTTCTCTGCACGCATCGCCGCTTGATCCGCAGCGGCTTCAATTTCCTTGCGGAAAATAATATTAGCCGCGCCCTCGGCACCCATAACGGCGATCTCCGCCTGAGGCCATGCAATAACGACATCCGCGCCCAAATCTTTGCTGCACATTCCCAAGTAGGAACCGCCGTAGGCCTTACGGAGAACAAGCGTAATCTTAGGAACGGTGGCTTCGCTGTAGGCGTAAAGGAGCTTGGCTCCATGGCGAATAATACCGCCCATCTCCTGCGTCAAGCCGGGGAGGTAACCGGGAACGTCCTCAAAAGTGACGATGGGGATGTTGTAGGCGTCGCAAATACGAATGTGCCGGCTCGCCTTGTCGGATGCATCAATGTCGAGACACCCTGCCATAACCCGGGCCTGGTTGGCGATAATTCCAATAGTCCGCCCGCCTACGCGTGCAAAACCGGTTACAATATTCATGGCATAAAGGGACTGCACCTCGCAAAAATCAGCGTTATCCACGACCTTGCGGATGACCTCGCGGACATCATAGC